>JBEDHM010000163.1:0-2715 GCA_041174105.1 Cyanobacteriota bacterium
GGAGCGGTTGGTGCAGCCTGGCCCTTCGCTGGGCACTAATTGAGCCCCGCTGGATCCCATCGGGCTCCATGCTGCCCACCCTTCAAATCGAAGACCGGGTCTTGGTGGAGAAGCTCAGGGCCAGGCTGCACCAACCGCTCCCCATCGGCACGGTGGTGGTGTTTCATTCGCCGCCAGTGCTGCAGCAGGCCGGCTACGACCCAAAGGCCGCCCTGATCAAACGGGTGGTGGGCCAGGCGGGCGACACCCTGGAAGTGAAAGACGGGGTGCTCTGGCGGAACGGCCAACCGGTGGCGCGGGACTGGGCTGCCGAACCGATGACTTACCGCATGGAGCCGATCACGGTGCCACCAGAGCACCTGTTGGTGATGGGCGACAACCGCAATGCCAGCCTGGATTCCCACCTATGGGGGCCGTTGCCATCGCAGTCGGTGATTGGCACCGCCATCGTGCGCTACTGGCCCCTCAACCGGTTCGGTTGGTTACGGTTCTCACCCCCACCGGCCGTCCCTGGCTAAGCCCTGCAGCTGGGGTAGGGTGCAGGCCGTGACGCAGAGCACACCGGAGATGTTTAACCCGGAGTTCCTGACGACCGACAACGAGGCGATCAGCAGCAATTCGCTGATCCAGTACCTCAGGAGCAGTCTCCGGATGTGTTGCAGCGGGTCGCGCGCTCGGCCAGCGGCGACATCCAAGACATCATTCGCCACAACGTGCATGGCCTGCTGGGCATGCTCCCTGGCGAGCAATTTGAGGTCAAGATCCAGACCAACCGCGAAAACCTTGCCGGACTGTTGGCCTCCGCGATGATGACCGGCTATTTCCTGCGCCAGATGGAACAGCGCATGGAACTCGACACAGCCCTGCTCGGCCAGGGTGGGGTGGACAGCGACCTCGACAGCGACCCCGGCGAGCTCCAGCTCTGAGCCTCAACCAGGGCTCAGCGCTCTGCTTGTTCAACTTGGTTTGGCACCAACTTGAGCCGCAGCAACGTTTGATCCAGGCCGGCCAGATAGGCCCAGCTGCCCTCACTGGCGGCCCAGGGGCGCTGCTCCAGCTGGTCGGCTAATTGCTGCAGCTGGGCCGACGAGCAGGGCACGGCGTCGTAGTGAGCAGGCACCAGCCAACGCACCGCATCACCCTGGCCCAACTGCCGAAGCCAGGTGAGCAGGGCCGGACGGGCCCGGGGAAACACCAACCGCTCCAGCACCGGTGCCACCTGGATCGCGGTGTCTCCTTGGGGCACCAGGCCGCGAAATTCCTGGCACCAATGCCTCTGCCAGCGGAAGGGATAGAGGCCGAAATAGGCCCTGGCCTGGCGCACCCCCGGGGCGAGGGCCTGGCCTAACACCTCAAGCCAACCAGGCACCTCAAGACTGGCGGGCCGCAGATAGGACGCAAACAACACCAGGCGGTGCCAACCCTTGCGGCGGAGCTCCGGCGTATCCCGCAAGGGTTCATCACCCCGTTCCCGGGCATGAAACAACAACGGCGCCGGATCCTCGTCGAAAAGTGGTGGCGGGGTATCGCCAATGGCTACCAGGGCATCGGTCACCAGCAGAGAGCCGCTGGCCCGATGCAAACAAGCCGCCTCGGCAAAGGCCCCTAGGCCCAGATCCAAAGGGCCCAACAGCGTCCACTCCAACTCGCTGCCATGGGGCACGCCCTGCTCAAACAACACCCGGGTGCGACCGAGGGGAAACCCGAGCAACGGCAGGGGCAACTGCAACGGAAAACTCCACTGGTGCGGGGTCACCCAGACCTCGGCGCTGGGGAAGGCCCGTGCCATGGCGGGTACGGGCAGCTTGTGCTCCAGGCCGGAGGAGCTGGGAAGCACAATCGTGCGGACCGGGCCATAGCGGCTCTCCAGCTCAGCCAACGCCTGGCGCACTTGCCCTGTTGGCGGGACAGGCGCATAGAGCAACAGGCCCTGGGAGAGGCGCAGGACCGTCATCCGAATCGGCACGGCCACATAAAAAATGCCCTGGAGCTGCTCAAAACTCCAGACCTGCTCAGGGATCAGTTCACGCACCACCGTGCGGCGTTGGCCGTAGGGATAGAGCGGAAGCAGGGGCCACCAGGGCCAGAAACGGCTACCGGCCGGAGCTGCGCCCATGGCGTTGATGGGATCTTGGGCCTGGGACGCAACAGACAACGGCTGACGGGAGCTGGGGCCAGTCTTCCCTAGCTTGGCCCTGCCTGCTTCGCCCTGCTGTTGTCTGAGCGATCTCCTGTGGAGCAGCCGAGCCCCCCGGATCTGCCAACGCCGGGGCGGGGTGTTTCGGTTTGGATTCCGGCCCAGGCCACAGGGTTGGCCACCTTTCTGCGGGTGCTCGGCCCCGGCTATCTGGTGGCCGTGGGCTACATGGATCCCGGCAACTGGGCCACCGATCTGGCCGCAGGGTCCAGTTACGGCTACCAGCTGTTGTGGGTGGTGGGCCTCTCCAGCCTGATGGCGATGGTGCTCCAATCGCTCTGCTGCCGGCTGGGCATTGCCTCGGGCCTGGACCTGGCCCAGGCCTGTGCCCAGGAATTACCAGGGGCATTGCGGCTGCCGTTGTGGTTGCTGGCGGAGGTGGCCATCGTGGCCTGCGACCTGGCTGAGTTGGTGGGCAGCGCCATTGCCCTGCAGCTGTTGGTGGGTCTTCCCCTGCCGTGGGGGGTGGCCCTCACCGCCCTCGACACGCTGCTGCTGCTGCTGTTGCAACGCTGGGG
>JBEDHM010000164.1:0-6906 GCA_041174105.1 Cyanobacteriota bacterium
GTGCTGGAGCCCCAGTACCAAAACGCCCTGACCCAGGCCGCCACCAGCCTCAACGACCAGAACGGTCCCCTGGCGGTGGAGCTGAGCGGCTACCTGATTGAAGAACTGCGCGATCCCACGAACTACGCCGATTTCTGCGCCGATGTGGCGGCGGCGGATGTGTTCATCGCCTCGCTGATCTTCATCGAAGATTTGGCCCAGAAAGTGGTGGAGGCGGTGGCCCCCCACCGTGATCGCCTCAAGGCCGCCGTGGTGTTTCCCTCCATGCCGGAGGTGATGCGGCTCAACAAACTCGGCACCTTCTCCATGGCCCAGCTGGGCCAGAGCAAGAGCGCCATCGCCAGCTTCATGAAAAAGCGCAAGGAGGCTGGCGGCGCCGGCTTCCAGGACGCCATGCTCAAGCTGCTCAACACCCTGCCCACGGTGTTGAAGTATCTGCCGGTGGAGAAGGCCCAGGACGCCCGCTCCTTCATGCTCAGCTTCCAGTACTGGCTGGGCGGCACCCCGGACAACCTCCGGAATTTCCTGTTGATGCTGGCCGACAAATACGTCTTCCCCAAAGGGGGCGAAGGGCGGCCCGAACTGGAGGTGGCAGAACCGGTGGTCTTCCCCGACCTGGGCATCTGGCACCCGATGGCAGCGGGGATGTTCGAAGACCTCAAGGAATACCTCAACTGGAGCGCCAGCCGCACCGACCTCAGTGAGGCGGCCCGCAAGGGCCCCGTGATCGGCCTGGTGCTGCAGCGCAGCCACATCGTCACCGGGGATGAGGCCCACTACGTGGCCGTGATCCAGGAGCTCGAATACCGCGGTGCCACCGTGATTCCGGTGTTTTGCGGCGGGCTCGACTTCACCAAGCCGGTGAACGCCTTCTTCAAAGATCCCCTCAACCCCGACCAACCGATCGTGGATGGGGTGGTGAGCCTCACGGGCTTTGCCCTGGTGGGCGGCCCGGCCCGCCAGGACCACCCCAAGGCCATCGAGGTGCTCAAGAGCCTCAATCGCCCCTACATGGTGGCCTTGCCCCTGGTGTTCCAGACCACCCAGGAATGGGAAGAGAGCGATCTGGGGCTGCACCCCGTGCAGGTGGCTCTGCAAATCGCCATCCCCGAGCTGGATGGCGCCATCGAGCCGATCGTGCTTTCCGGCCGTGACGACGCCACCGGCAAGGCCCACACCCTCCAGGACCGGGTCGAAGCCATCGCCGAGCGGGCCATCCGCTGGGCCTCGCTGCGGATCAAACCCCGCGCCGATAAGAAGCTGGCCATCACCGTGTTCAGCTTCCCCCCCGACAAGGGCAACGTGGGCACCGCCGCCTACCTCGATGTGTTCGGTTCGATCTTCCGGGTGCTCGAGGAGATGAAGGCGAAGGGCTACACCATCGAGCAGATGCCCCGCACGCCCAAGGCGTTGATGGAGGCCGTTCTCAGCGATCCCGAGGCCCTCGAAGGGGCCCCTGAGCTGGCCATTGCCCACCGCATGAGCGTGGCCGAATACGAGCGGCTCACCCCCTATTCCCAAAGGCTGGAGGAGAACTGGGGCAAGCCCCCCGGCAACCTCAACTCCGATGGCACCAACCTGCTGATCTACGGGCGCCACTTCGGCAATGTGTTCGTTGGCGTGCAGCCCACCTTTGGCTACGAGGGCGATCCGATGCGGTTGCTCTACTCCCGCAGCGCCAGTCCCCACCACGGGTTTGCCGCCTACTACACCTATCTGGAAAAGGTATGGGGCGCCGATGCTGTGCTGCACTTCGGCACCCATGGCTCCCTCGAGTTCATGCCTGGCAAACAGATGGGCATGAGCGAAACCTGCTACCCCGATTCCTTGATCGGAGCCCTTCCCAACCTCTACTACTACGCCGCCAACAACCCTTCGGAAGCCACCATCGCCAAGCGGCGGGGTTACGCCTCCACCATCAGCTACCTCACCCCGCCCGCTGAAAATGCCGGCCTTTACAAGGGTCTCAAGGAGCTCGGTGAGCTGGTGGGCTCCTACCAACAGCTGCGCGAAGGCAGCCGGGGCATCCAGATCGTGAACGCGATCGTGGAAACGGCGCGCCAATGCAACCTCGACAAAGACGTGGTTCTGCCCGAGCTCGATGCTGCCGAGCTCGACCTCGATGCCCGCGATGGCGTGGTGGGTGCGGTCTACCGCCAGCTGATGGAGATCGAGAGCCGGCTGCTGCCCTGCGGCCTGCACACGATTGGCAAGCCGCCCACGGCCGAAGAAGCGATTGCCACCCTGGTGAACATCGCCGCCCTGGAGCGCGAAGAGGAAGGCATCCGTTCCCTGCCGGCCCTGCTGGCCGAGAGCCTTGGCCGCAGCATTGACGACGTCTACCGCGGCAACGACAACGGCGTCCTCGCCGATGTGGAGCTCAACCGCACCATCACCGAGACCTCCCGCGCTGCGGTGGGCGCGATGGTGAAGGCCGTCACCGGCGCCGATGGCCGGGTGAACCTGCGCGACAACTTCGGCTGGTTCTTTGGCCTGCTGGAGCGCTTCGGCTTCAAGCTGCCCAGCCCCTGGCTCAGTGCCTGCAAAGCCGCCGGCTTCCCCGCCGTGGATCAGGCCGAACTCGACACCCTGTTTGGCTACTTGCGCTTCTGCCTGGAGCAGATCTGCGCCGACATGGAAATGGAGAGCCTGCTGCGGGCCCTCGATGGCGAATACGTGCTGCCAGGCCCCGGCGGTGATCCGATCCGCAACCCGGGCGTGCTGCCGAGCGGCAAGAACATCCACGCCCTCGACCCCCAGGCCATTCCCACCAGGGCCGCCATTGCCGCCGCCAAGGTGGTGGTGGATCGCCTGATCGAACGCCAGAAAGCCGAGCAGGGCGCGTGGCCCGAAACGATCGCCTGCGTGCTCTGGGGCACCGACAACATCAAGACCTACGGCGAATCCCTGGCCCAGATCCTGTGGTTCATCGGGGTGCGGCCGGTGCCCGACTCCCTCGGCCGGGTCAACAAGCTCGAGCTGATTCCCCTCGACGAACTGGGCCGGCCCCGCATCGACGTGGTGGTGAATTGCAGCGGCGTGTTCCGCGACCTGTTCATCAACCAGATGGCCCTGATTGACCAGGGCGTGAAGATGGCCGCCGAGGCCGATGAGCCCCTGGAGATGAATTTCGTGCGCAAGCACTCCCAGGAGCAGGCAGCCTCCCAGGGCATCTCCCTGCGCGATGCCGCCACCCGGGTGTTCTCCAATGCCAGCGGCAGCTACTCCTCCAACGTGAACCTCGCGGTGGAGAACAGCACCTGGGAAGAGGAAAACGAACTGCAGGAGATGTACCTCTCCCGCAAAACCTTCGCCTTCAACGCCGACAACCCCGGCGAAATGAACCAAAACCGGGATGTGTTTGAGGCGGCGATGAAAACCGCCGATGTGACCTTCCAGAACCTGGATTCGGCCGAAATCTCGCTCACCGACGTGAGTCACTATTTCGATTCCGACCCCACCAAGCTGATCCAGGGCCTGCGCGACGACGGCAAAGCCCCCGCCAGCTACATCGCCGACACCACCACGGCCAATGCCCAGGTGCGCTCCTTGAGCGAGACCATCCGCCTCGATAGCCGCACCAAGCTGCTCAACCCCAAGTGGTACGAGGGCATGCTCAACTCGGGCTATGAAGGCGTGCGGGAGGTGGCCAAACGGCTCAACTTCACCCTGGGCTGGAGTGCCACCAGCGGCGCCGTTGACAACTTCGTCTACGAAGAAGCCAACGACACCTTCATCAACGATCCCGAGATGCGCCAGCGGTTGATGGATCTCAACCCCCACAGCTTCCGCCGCATCGTGGGCACCTTGCTGGAAGTGAATGGGCGTGGTTACTGGGAAACCAGCGACGAGAACATCGCCCAGCTCCAGGAGATCTACCAGGAGATCGAAGACCGCATCGAGGGCGTCACCAGCTGAGGCCCCTGGTGGCACCCCTTGCCGCAATCTCCCCTCAAGGTGCATCGCTGCCAACCACCATGGTGGCGATCGCCCTGATCATCGTGGTGGCCCAGCTCCTGGGCGAGCTGGCTCAACGGCTCCACCAACCGCGGGTGATTGGCGAGATTGTGGGCGGCATCGCCCTCGGCCCCAGCGTGCTTGGCGCCGTCGTACCAGGCCTGGAAGAGCACCTGTTTGCCCCGGCCGTGCGCAGCCAGTTGAACCTGCTGGGTCAATTGGGGCTGGTGCTGTTCATGTTTCTGATTGGGCTCGAGCTCAATCCCAAGCTGCTGCAGGGCCGTCTGCCTCTGGCCAGTCGGATCACGGCCGTGGGGGTGGGCATGCCCCTGGCCCTGGGCATGCTGCTGGCCTTGGCTCTCGAGGCCTGGCAGCCCCAGTTACTCCCGGGCGACCACGCCATGGCCGGGGTGCTGTTCATGGGAACGGCCCTGGCGATTACGGCCTTCCCCGTACTGGCCAGGATTCTCCAAGAGCGCAATCTCCTGGCCCAACCGCTGGGGGCCCTGGCGATCACGGCAGCCGCCATTGAAGATGTGGTGAGTTGGGTGTTGCTGGCCATTGCGGTCGCCGCCTCCCGCTCAAGCACGGGGCCAGGAGTTCTCACCCCCCTGCTGGGAACGGCGGCCTGGAGCTGGTTTCTGCTGGTGGGTTTGCGGCCGCTTCGCCTCTGGCTGGAGGCCCGCTACCGCCAGGGCCACCAGCTTGGCCCCCTGCTCCAAGCCAGCCTGTTTGGCGGGGCACTGCTGAGTGCGGCCGTCACCGAATGGCTCGGGGTGCACCTGATTTTTGGGGCGTTTCTATGGGGGCTGGCCATGCCCCGCTATGAACCCCTTAGGCGGCGGCTCGAACTGCGCCTGGAGGCGGTGGTGCTGCAACTGCTGCTGCCGTTGTTTTTTGCCATCAGTGGCCTCAGCACCCAGATCGGCAGCCTGCGCACCCCTGCCCTGTGGGCCGCCGCTGGCCTGGTGCTGGCGGTGGCCGTGGGGGGCAAATTTATTGGCACCTGGGCCGTGGCCCGCAGCAGCGGCATGGCGGCCACGGAAGCCGAGGCCCTGGGCTGGCTGATGAACACCCGCGGCCTCACCGAGTTGGTGATCCTCAATGTGGGCCTGGAACTCGGGGTGATCAGCACCGAACTGTTCACCATGGGGGTTCTGATGGCCCTGATCACCACCGTGATGGCGGGCCCGTTGCTGAGCAGGCTGGGCTACCAACCGGCTGGGCTGTCAGCCAGCTGAGCCAACCTCCTAGCGCCAGAGCGCATCGGCCATCCGGGCCGTTTGCACCATCGGCGCCCCATCGTGAACCCGCAGGATGCGGGCCCCCTTGGCAATCGCCTGAACACCCACCGCCGCCGTGCCCCAGATGCGGGCCTGGGGCTTGGGCTGCTGGAGCAGGTCACCAAGGAAGCGCTTCCGCGAAGCCCCCACCAGCAGGGGATAGCCCTCGGCCACCAACAGCTCCAACCCGCGCAGCAGCGCCAGGTTGTGGGCGGTGGTCTTGGCAAAGCCCAGGCCGGGATCCCAGATCAACTGGCCCGGCTTCACCCCCATGGCCAGGGCCCGTTCACTGGCGGCGCGCAGGGCATCACGCACGTCGATCACCACATCGCCATAGGTCGCCAGCTGGTCCATCGAGCCACTGGTGCCGCGGCTGTGCATCAGCACATAGGGACAGCCGCTGGCGGCCACCAGGGGAAGCATCGCCCCATCGTGGGCCCCCCGCACGTTGTTGATCCAATGGGCTCCTGCAGCCAGGGCCCTTTCAGCCACCAGCGGATGGAAGGTATCCACCGAGAGCGTGGCCGCTGGGAAAGTCGAGCGGATCGCCCCAAGCACTGGGGCCAGGCGCTGCCATTCCTGCTCCGCATCCAGCTCGATCGCGCCAGGACGGGTGCTCTGCCCGCCCAGATCAAGCACATCCACCCCGGCGGCGAGCATGCGCTGGGCCTGGCGAACGGCGGCCTCGGGCCGCTCAAACCGCCCCCCGTCACTGAAGGAATCGGGGGTGACATTGATCACCCCCATCAGCCAAGTGCGGGAGCCCCAGTCGATCACCCAGCCTGGCCAGCCGCTGCCTGGTAATTGGCGATCCGGCCGAAGCTCACCGGATCGAGCGAGGCACCGCCCACAAGAGCCCCATCGATATCGCTCTGGGCCATCAGATCGTCAATCGTGGCGGGGGTCACCGATCCGCCGTACTGCACGATCACATCGCTGTGGCCAACCCAACCGCGGATCAGGCCGCAGATGCGGTTGGCCTCCTCGGCCGCACAGGTTTTGCCGGTGCCAATCGCCCAGATCGGTTCGTAGGCCACGATCAGGCGGCTGGGGTCCACGGCATGGAGTCCCTGCTCGATCTGGCGATGGATCACCCGCTCGGTTTCGCTGGCCTCGCGCTGGTCCAGGCTTTCGCCCACGCAGAGGATGGGGATCAATCCGTGCTTCTGGGCCGTGCGGGCCCGCAGATTGATCTGCTCATCGGTTTCGCTGTAGTACTTGCGCGGCTCGCTGTGGCCAACGATTGCGTGGGACACGCCGTGCTCCACCAGCATCGCCGCCGAGATCATGCCGGTGTAGGCCCCCTTCTCCTCCCAGTGCACGTTCTGGGCCGCCACCGACACCCCGGCGCCCTCCAGATGGCGCGACAGGGTGGGGATCGAGGTGAACGGGGGGGCAATCACCACTTCCCGATCCGCCGGCAGGGCGGCGATCAAAGGGCGGAAGGCAGCCGCAAACACCCGCGTCTCTTCGCAGGTCATGTGCATCTTCCAGTTGCCCGCAATCACTGCCTTGCGCACCGGGTCACCTCAACAACCGTTCTGTGTTGGGCAACTTAATGGCCCGCGGGTCGATGGGCCCTGGTGGGGGGGTTCACCGCTGGGTTCAGGAACGCGGCGGGGGCGTCACCAGCAGCTCACGGCCATCGATCTGCACCGCATCCCCC
>JBEDHM010000165.1:0-5941 GCA_041174105.1 Cyanobacteriota bacterium
GATCCAGGTGCCGCCGCTATCGAACCCTTGGTTGATCTGGGCCGTGCTGCTCACCTCCGGCCTGCAGCTGCTGCTGCTCTATGTGCCTTGGCTGTCGCGCTTTTTTGGCACCACCCCCCTCAGCATCCATGAATTGCTGGTCTGCGTTGGTTTCAGCCTGCTGTTCTTTCTCTATCTGGAGCTGGAAAAGCTGTGGCGCCAGTGGCGCCGCTCTGCCGGATCCCATGGTTGATGGAATGGCATCCATGAACGCTGCCGCTGAATGGTGCCAGTGACTATTTTCGTCGTTGGATAGGGGTGTTATCCGTGGGGCGATGGTGGCCGTTGGCGATATTGACCGTGGGCGATATTCATCACTGGCGATGTTGTTTTTCAGGCAGCATTTTCTATGGCCGATGTTGCTTCCTGCTGATATTGCTGCCTGCCTCGGATTTCTTAAAAGAATGACCTTTTGAGTTTGGGTTTTATCAAATTTGGTATCGAGGCCGCCCGCTCGAATCCCCTGTGCGCTATGGGGTTTTTATCTCTTGGTGACCTCCTGGTGCTGAGGCCTTCCTTGGGCTGGGGCCTTCCTTGGGCGGCGGTTTTCCTTGAGTTGAGGTCTTCCTGTTGGCGGCGGCTGGCTTGCGCTGAGGGCTTTGGATTTTTCAGCAATCTTCGAGGGGGCTGCCCCTGTCCTTCCCTGTGATATCAGCGTGATATCAACGGCCTGGAAGCCTATTGATAAGGCTGGCTAATTGAGCAAATTGCCATTGCTTTGGCTAGGGGCCTGGGCACCCAATTCGTCATTTCTCATGACTAGCCTTGCTCGACCTCAAATTCAGACATCCTTCCGATGCCTGCGCCACAGAAGCTCAACCGCAGCAGCTGCGACGCTCTCACGCAGCATTTGCGTGCCATTCATCGCATCCCTCTCCTCACCAATGAGGAGGAGATCACCCTCGCCCGTCGCGTGCAAACCATGCGCGCTCTTGACGAGATCCAGGAGGAACTCACCTTGCGTTCGGGCGGGGTTGCCCCTTCTCTCGAGACCTGGGCAGCGGAAGCAGGGTTGCCCCCCCAACTCCTTCAGCGAAGGGTCAGGGGAGGCCAGCGCGCCAAAAACCGGATGGTTGCCGCCAATCTGCGCCTTGTGGTGTCCATCGCCCGTAAATATGCCAATCGCCAGCTGGAGCTGGAGGATGCGATCCAGGAGGGAAATCTGGGCCTGATCAAGGCGGTTGATCGCTTTGACCCCAGCCGTGGCTACAAGTTTTCGACCTACGCCTACTGGTGGATTCGCGAAGGAATTACCCGAGCGATTGCCGATAAAAGTCGCACCGTGCGACTGCCGGTCAATGTGGGGATGTTTCTTGGCAAGCTCAGGCGTGCCCAGCAACAACTCTGGCAGGAGCTTGGGCGCACCCCCACGATTGAGGAGGTGGCCGAGTTCATGGACATCAAACCCCTGGATATCCGAGAAGCACTCTTCCGCGCGCAACAGCCTCTCAGCCTTGATCACCAATCGGGAAGCCATGAGGGGATCGACCTACAGGGTCTGATCGCTTGTCCTGCGATTGCCCCCGCCGACCAAGTGCTTCAAAGCCATCTGGTCGCCGATCTGGAGAAGGTGTTGGAGGATCTGCCCACCGAGGAGGCAACGTTGATGCGGTTGCGTTACGGCATCAACCAAGAAGCCCCGATGCCGCTCAGCGAGGTAGCTCGCAACTTGGGCGTGAGCCGGGATATCGCAAGGGGGATCGAACGTCGCGCTACTGCGGCGATTCGCCATCGATCCGATCAGGTCATCGACTACCTCGAGGCCTGATCAGGGCCTTGGCTTGCCCCCCCCTTTGGAGTTCACAAGCGAGGCGTGATCATGCGTCGCTTGTGAACTTCTTGTTGGAACGCATGGCTGAGTTGCGCTTCCTCACTGTGACGTTTCACCTGGCGTACGAGCAAGTAGGTGCGCATGGTCAGCCAAGCAAATGCCAGCCCAATCAGTAGGTACATCTGATCACGAATGACTTCTGGATGAAGGGCAGTCGCCCCGGGGGTTGCCTTGGGTGATGGCCATCTCTTGTTTTTCGATGCCAGGGGCCTTGTATCAGCCCCTGGCATCGCTCCTCCTAAGGGAAAAACTACGGATCAAGCATCGTCATCGTGGGCGAAGCGGTTGTAGAGAAAATCAAGTGCCTGGTTCCGCAGTTCGTAATAGCGGGGGTCTTCCATGATGTCTTCACGGCTACGGGGCCGTTGGAAGTCGATGGCCAGGACATCGCCAATCCCCGCAGCCGGACCGTTGGTCATCATCACCAGTCGGTCGGCGAGGAATAGGGCCTCGTCGATGTCGTGGGTGATCATCAGCACGGTGCACTTGTGGCTGTTCCAAATCTTGAGAAGCTCCTCTTGAAGCTCCTCCTTCGTGATGGCATCGAGGGCCCCAAAGGGTTCATCGAGAATCAGAACCTCAGGGCGTATGGCCAGGGCACGGGCAATGGCCACCCGCTGTTTCATGCCTCCTGAAATCTGGGTGATGGTTTTGTCGGCCGCAGCCGTCAGGCCCACGAGCTCCAGGTGCTCCATCACGATCTCTCGTTTTTGGCGCTCCGGCAGCTCGGGCTTGACGGAGTCGATTCCGAGGTAGACGTTGTCGTAGGCGCTCAGCCAGGGCAGCAGGGCATAGCCCTGGAAGACCACCATGCGGTCGGGCCCAGGCCGCTGGATCGGCTCGCCGTTGAGCAGCACCCGCCCTGTGGTCGGTTTGGTGAAACCCGACACCGTGTTGAGGAGGGTGCTCTTACCGCAGCCCGAGTGGCCGATCACGCAAACGAATTCTCCAGCCTGAACTTCGAAATTGATGTTTTCGAGTACCGGATAGGGGCCTTTGGGGGTGGGGTATGCCACCCCGACATCGGTAAAGCGCAGCAGCGGTGAGCTGGTGGTCGAAGGCTCAGCTTGGTTGTGAAAAAGGGTTGCGGTCATGGTGAAGGGAAGCGATGAAGGCTCTTACACAAGTGCTCAGCTAGCCAGGGCCCGGGGCACGCCGATGGGGATCTCGGCAACGCTGAAGTCCTGGTGGATCGAGAGGCTGTTGAGGTAACTGATTGGGTCGTCGGCGTTGAAGGCCACGCCATCGAACAGCTCAATGCCCCCCCGCTGGTACGACACGTCGTCGAGTCCCAGCTCACGGGCAGCCGTGCTGTAAACCCCTACCGAACAGATCCGCTCGAGGATCTCCACGTAGTTACGGGGGAAGGGAATCTCGCTCCAACGGGCTAGCTGGGTGAGGATCCACAGGTGCTCACTGCGGCTGGGCCGGTTCACTCCTGGGCCGAAGAACAGGGTGTGGGGATCGGCCTCCTTCTCATCGCAGCAGCCAGCTGTCACGCCGAAGCGGATCAACTCCGGCTTCATCCCCAGGTAGCGGCGATCGCTCAGCAGCTGGCTGAGCTCCTCCCAATGGGCGGGATCAGCGCAGTAGCGGCAGGCTTCCAGCAGTGCCTTGGTGAGGGCGATGTGGGTATTGGGGTAGGCCAGGGCCCACTCCTCACGCACGCCGAGCACCTTGCCGGGATGGCCCGACCAGATCTCCAGATCCCCCACGATCGGGAAGCCATGGCCTTCCCGATCGGCACGCACGTTCCAGGGTTCACCCACGCAGTAGCCATCGATGGACCCGTCCTTGAGGTCGGCCAGCATCTGGGCTGGGGGCAGGGTCTGCAGGCGCACGTCGCGATCCGGGTCGATCGCATTGGAGGCCAGCCAATAGCGCAGCAGCAGATTGTGCATCGAGGCCGGATGCACGATGCCCAGGGTGTGGGCCTCTCGATTGGTGCGTTTCAAATAGTCGCGGTAGTCCGCCACCGTGCTCACGCCTTCGGATGCCAGCCGACTGGCCAGGGTGATGCCGTTGCCGTTGCGACTGAGGGTCAGTGCCGTCACGATCGGCGTGGGATCGCCGCCATGGCCGCCTGCTGTCATCCAGGTGGGCATGCCCGATGGCATGAGGGCTGCATCGAGGGTCCGGTCGAGGAGCCCGTCGGTGATGCCGCGCCAGCTGGTTTCACGCACCAGCTGGACCCCATCAAGCCCATGTTTGGTGAAGAGGCCCTTGGCTTCGGCCACCGCCAAGGGGGCGCAGGCAGCCAGCGGGATAAATCCCAGATCGAGATTCACTTTCTCCAGGCCATGGCGGGCCAGCACCTTGTGGGGCTTGGCCTGCCACTGCTTCACCCGCTTTTGCCTGTTGAGGAAATAGATGATTTCCGAGCGCAGGCTGTAGTAGCTGGGATGGTGCACCACCTCAAGCCGCTGCCTTGGCCTGGGGATATCCACCTCGAGGATGTCGCCGATCTTGGAACCGGGCCCGTTGGTGAGCATCACGATGCGATCCGAGAGCAGTACCGCCTCATCCACGTCGTGGGTCACCATCACGGCGGTGAGTTCATGCTCATTGCAGATCTGCATGAGTTTTTCCTGCAGATTGCCCCGGGTGAGGGCATCCAGGGCCCCAAAGGGTTCATCGAGCAAGAGCAGTTTGGGCCTAATCGCCAAAGCCCGGGCAATCGCTACCCGCTGGCGCATGCCACCAGACAGTTGGAGCGGTGGCTTGTCGGCCGCATGGTTGAGGCCGACCATGGCGATGTGCTCCTCCACGAGGGCGTCCCGCTCGGCGGAGGGAAGGTCGGGCATCACTTCAACCACCGCCAGGGCGATGTTCTCCCGCACCGTGAGCCAGGGCAGCAGCGAGTAGTTTTGAAACACCACCATCTTGTCGGGGCCGGGCCGCTTGACGGTTTCCCCATCCAGCAGCACCGCCCCATCGGTCGGTAAATCGAGACCGGCGATCATGTTGAGCAGGGTGCTCTTGCCGCAGCCGGAGTGGCCGATCAGCGAGATGAACTCACCCTTGCGGATGTCAAGGTTGATGCCCTTGAGGGCGAGATAGTGACCACCCCCGGCGAGGGGAAAGTCCTTGGCAACATCCTGAACAGCAACCAGGGTTGTCATGGGATCAAAAGACAAAGAAGAGGGGGATCAAGCGGGGCGATCGGCCCACCAAGCGATCGGACACCAGAAAGCAGAACGATCGCTTGTGAGTGGTCGTTAATGGCTCAGCGGCCGGAGGCGATGCGGGTTTGGAGCCAGGCCATGCAACGGTCGAGGATCAGGCCGATGGCGCCGATCCAGATCACGCCCAGAACGATGTCGGAGACATAGCCGTTTTGGTTGGCATCCCAGATAAAGAAGCCGATCCCCGGGGTACCGGGCATCACAATCTCAGCGGCGATGATGGCGAGCCAGGCCAGGCCGATCGAGATGCGCAGGCCGGTGAAGATGTAGGGCAGGGCAGAAGGGATCAGGATCTTGGTGAAGAAGCGGCGGTTCGACATCTGCAGCACCAGGGCCACATTGCGGTAGTCCTGGGGGATTTGGCGCACACCCTCAGCGGTGTTGATCAAGATCGGCCAGATCGAGGTGATGAAAATCACAAAGATGGCTGCCGGCTGGTTCTGCTGGAACATCACCAGGGCGATGGGCACCCAGGCCAGGGGGGCCACCATGCGCAGGAACTGGAAGAGGGGGTCGAAGGCGCGGTTGAGGTCTTTGTTGATCCCCACGGCAATGCCGACGGTGATCCCGATCACCGCAGCCAGGGAATACCCCATCGCCACGCGCGAGAGGCTGCTCATGGTGTGGAGGAACAGGCCCTTGTCGAGGCCGCCGTTGTCAAAAAAGGGATAAAGGAGCAATTCGCGGGTGCGCTCCTCACTCCAGAGACTGAGGGGGCCGGTGAGCTTGGTGAGCCCGAGGCTGGAACTGAGTTGCCAGATGATCAGGAACCCAAGCGTGCCCAACAGGGGATAGAGGATCTGCTTGCGGTTGCGCTTCCACCACAGGGGGAGATTGAAGCCTGCGTTGGGTGAGGTGGTCATCGTGAGAGAACTCCTGGAGGGAT
>JBEDHM010000166.1:0-3138 GCA_041174105.1 Cyanobacteriota bacterium
CAACAGATCGTTGCGAATCACGGCCGCCAAATCATTCCCCTGGGAAGCCATCCCGAAGGCGGAGGCCACGATCAAAGGGGTGAAGATGCCAATGCCGTAGGTGGAGAGATCCTGCAAAAACCAAGGCACAGACGCCAAGATTGTGGCGCGTTGGTATTTGCCGCGAAACAGCCGGCTCCAGGCAGATCCCTGTGAGGCGAAGCTGTGATGATGGGTTGCAGCAATCAGGCTCACATCATCGCGATCTAACAGGCGGGCCAGCTCTTGCTCTGCCCGGGCCTGATGACCTCGACTCATCAGCCAATGGCTACTTTCCGGCAACAGCAACCGGCCCCAGGCCACCAAGGCAATCGGCACCACAGGAATCAGATAAAAGATCCTCCAGGTATCAAGATCTGGCCTAATGCCCAACAACACAGCAGCAATCGCCGTTCCCACCACGGCCCCCAGGGCCTGAAAACTGAAGGCCCCCAGCACCAGCCGGCCACGAATCGCCGAGGGGATGCTCTCAGTGATCACCAAATGGGCCGTGGGGTAATCGGCACCCAAGGCCACCCCCACAACAAACAAGGAGGCCACCAAAGCGTCAACATGGGGACTCAACGCTGCACTGAGTAGGGCCAGCAGCAACAGCAGCATCTCGCCAACAAAGACAAATTTGCGGCCAAAGCGATCGGCCAAGCCCCCAAGCAACAAAGCCCCGATCAAAATTCCAAACAGGGGGGCAGCGGTGACGAGCCCCATGGTGGTAGGGCCGATCGCAAACTGCCGACTCAACAGCGGCAGCGCGATACCCCCCATAAACACAATCAGGCCCTCAAAAAATTTTCCGGCCGTTGCCAGGCTCCACACCAGCCACTGCATGGTGGAAAGAGGGGGGCCGGGCAATCTGTTGCCGTTGGCCCAAACTGGCACTTCCTCGATATAGCTTTGAACGGTTCGCATGGATGGGGTGGGGTGAACCCCAACTACGGACGAATGGATTGCAACGCCGCGCGCCCCTTGGCCATCACGGCCGGCGGCAAACTGATAAAGCCCAGATCCGGAGCCATGGCCTGGGCCTTTTCGGATAGGGCGTAGGAGAAGGTCTTTTTGAGAGATTCCAATTTGGCCCCATTGCCCTGCTGATGCAGCAGGATCCAGGTGTAAGCCACGATGGGATAGCCCGTGGCTGGGTTGGGATTGTGGCCCGTAAGCCCCCGGCCCAGATCAATCGACGTCAGGGCCTGTTTCGCCGAGGTCTGCGACAGCGTCACCAACGTGCCGGACGCATTGGTGAGGGCCGCACCCTGCAGCACCCCTTTCGCATAGGCCGCTTCCACATAGCCAATGGATCCATCCACTTGGGCGAGTTGGGCGGCCATGCCCTCATTGCCCTTGGCGCCGATGCCCGTGGGCCAGGCCACCGACTTACCGACCCCAGGCCCCTGCCGCCAGGCGGAGCTGATGGCCGCCAGATGGGCTGTGAAATTGGCGGTGGTGCCGGATCCATCGGAACGGTGCACCACACGCAGCGGCTTGGCCCCACATCCCAGCTGGCTGAAGTTGGTGATGCTGCCGAGAAACACCTTGGCCAACTGGGATTGGCTCAGCTTGAGGCTACAGCCAGGGTTGTTGTAGGCCACCACAATCGCTCCGGCCGTCATCGGGATCTGCACAACCCCTGTTGGCACCGCCGCGATTTCCTTGGCGGTCATCGGCACATCGCTGGCGCCAAAGTTGACACTCTTGGCTGTGAACTGGCGCACCCCAGCACCGGAGCCCACGGACTGATAATTGACCTTGACCCCCTGGGCCGCAAGGTCTTGGAACCAGCGCTGGTAGATGCCGGAAGGGAAAGACGCTCCTGCTCCATTAAGGGTGTGGCTGGCAGAGCAGGACGCCAGGCTCACCCCAAGGCCAGCCAAGGCCAAGCCGCTTGCCCAAGCTCGAATCCTGCGCTGAAGAGCATCCACCATGAAGATCTCAGGGCTAAGAAAGAACGGCGTCAGGGCGAAGACCGGCCCCGCTTCCTGCCCAACCTCGGAAGACGGACTGCCGCTGTCATGAAGGATGGGGGAAGGGGGATCAGCCCCTGGGGGAAGGGCGCCGGAAAGTTCCCGCCTTCCGTGCCGGCAAACGCTGCGGGCTGGCGGCTGCGACTGGCGGCCTGCCTCGGACTGCTGCTGGCACTCGCGCCGATGGGACATACCCAACCGCTGGCTCCACCACCGCCACCGCCGGATAGCGAAGGCACCGCCGAAGCAGCCCTGCTCCTAAGCCCGGCCGAACGGCGTGACCGGGCCGAAATCAACCTGCGCGATCAACGTGGCTTGAGCCAATGGCGATGGTTTAACGCCACAGCCGTGGACTGGGCTGGCTGGCGGCTGCATCCCGGCGGGGTGCGGATCACGCTGGTGAAACCGGCAGTGGCTGACGTGGGCCTGCGCACCTCAGCGGCCACTGCCATCGCTGTGCAATGCGAGAGCCTTCGCCAAACCTGGCGCATTGATGGCAGCTGGGCGCCTTGGCGAATCCCCGCCTCCGGATCCGTCGCCCAGCGGATTGTGCTCGATCTGTGCAGCAACACCCTGGATGGCCCAGCGGTGCCGGTGGTACCGGCGCCCTAAAGCTGGCCTCAAGCCACCAGGCTGAGCTGGGGGTGGGCGTGGCGCATGGCATCCAACTGCTCCATCAAGCAAGCCAAGAGCCTTTCGATCGCTGGACTTGTGGCCACATCCGAGCGCACGACCACGGCCACACAATCCTGCAGATCCGATTGCCAAGAGAGGGGGGCCAGCTGTGGGTTCTGAACCAGCGCGAGCCCATTGCTGGGAACGGTGGTCGCTCCATCGAGGGCGATGGCCTCCCAGCGGCGATAGGCATACCGCGGCATCTCCACCGGATGGCTCCAAAGCCCCTGGCGGCGCAGATCAACGGCAAACGCGGGATAGGGATCACCCGCAATAGCCAGAGATGGAAACGTGCACAGATCATCGCTGGCGATGGTGGACTGTGCTTGCAAGGGATGATCGGAGCTAGCAAGTAGCACGAGGGGCATCCTGGCCAGCTCAAAAACCTGAAAGGTGGGGTGATCAGAATCTGGGAGATCCGCCCGTTTGCTGGCTAACCAGGCATCCACCACACGCTCCTCCAAGA
>JBEDHM010000167.1:0-3237 GCA_041174105.1 Cyanobacteriota bacterium
TCGACACCCTGCTGCTGGTCA
This sequence comes from Cyanobacteriota bacterium, assembly GCA_041174105.1. Classification (GTDB taxonomy): domain Bacteria; phylum Cyanobacteriota; class Cyanobacteriia; order PCC-6307; family Cyanobiaceae; genus Cyanobium_A. The sequence goes on from JBEDHM010000167.1 coordinate 22, forward strand.
GCACGGCCCTGGCCAATGTGATTCGGGGCATCCAGCTGTTGCTGCTTGGGTTGCTGCAGGTGATTGCCATGGTGCTGCTGGTGGCCTTGGCCGTGGGTGCCCTGGTGCTGGTGTTGGCTGGGGTGGTGCGGCTGGTGAGGGCTTTTTGGCCGCGGCGGCCGACGAAGCCTTCGCGGCCGTCCTTGCCCCGTTGACGTGTTGACTCGGTTGCCTTGTTGACCCGGTTGCCGTGTTGACCCGGTTGGCTTGTTGACCTTGCGTTGATCGGCCATTACTGATGGGTGATCGCTGAAGGGTGTGCGCCGATGGACAAGCTCCCCCGCCAGCTCTACGAGCGGGAGCTGACCCGGCTGCAGGTGGAGTTGGTGAAGATGCAGTACTGGATCAAGGCGAGCGGCTTTCGCCTGATCGTGCTGTTTGAGGGCCGCGATGCCGCTGGGAAGGGCGGCACGATCAAACGCATCACCGAACCCCTCAATCCCAGGGGCTGCCGGGTGGTGGCCCTCGGGACCCCCTCAAATCAACAGACCACCCAGTGGTATTTCCAGCGCTACGTGGAGCACTTCCCTTCAGCAGGGGAGATGGTGCTGTTCGATCGCAGTTGGTATAACCGCGCCGGGGTGGAGCGGGTCATGGGCTTCTGCACCCAGCAGGAGGTGGAGGAATTCATGCACTCCTGCCCCGAATTCGAGCGCATGTTGGTGCGCTCGGGCATCGTGCTGCTCAAGTATTGGTTCTCGGTGAGTGACACCGAGCAGGAGCGTCGCTTCCAATCCCGTATCGACGATCCCACCAGACGGTGGAAATTGAGTCCGATGGATCTGGAGGCACGGAATCGCTGGGAGGAGTTCTCCCACGCCAAAGACCAGATGTTTGCCCACACCAACATCCCGGAGGCCCCCTGGTTCACGGTGGAGGCCGACGACAAGCGCCGTGCCCGCCTCAATTGCATCCAGCACCTGCTGAGCAAGGTGCCCTACCAGGACATGACGCCAGCGGCCATCACCCTGCCGCCGAGGCCGAAAGCCACGCCGATTGCGCGTCCCCCCCTGGGCGAGCAGTTCTTTGTGCCCAACTGTTACCCCTAGCCGGCGTGCAAGCGCTCAAACCAGAAGCCGGCCAGCTGGTAGCTGCTCCACAGAAAGATCAACAGGAAGACCCAGTTGAGCCAGGACGGACGTTTGGGGTTCTCGGGAACCATGGACCAGCGGTGTCGGCTGCCTAGGTTGGCGGATTGGATGGCGGAGGCACCGCGGATGCAACTGATCGCCACGTACCAGGACGACGACTTGGTGCAGTTGGGAGAGCGGGTGCAGGGCTTTTTTGAGCAGCGCAGTGATCTGCACACCTCCGGGGTCAGCTTTGGAGACGCCAGTGCTGGCGAAAGCGCAAGCCCCGCGAATCCCCTGAATGCCCACAAGGTGTCGACCGACATCTCCTTGGTGTGGCTGGATCGCAGTGATCCTGAAGCCCATGGGCTCAGCAACGCGATCATGCTGGCGGTCTCGCGCTGCCTCAAGCAGTACCTGGCCGAGCGCCCCCAGTTTTTGCAGGTGTGCCCGGAGCGCTCGCTGTTTGTGAACCCGCTCTTCAATCTGCAGCGCTACCTGCCCGGTGAGGGGTTCAAGGCCTGGCACTGCGATTGGACGACGGCCGATGACGCCACCGATCCGATCAAGCGGGTGTTGGCCTGGATTCTCTATTGCAACAGTGTCGACAACGCCGGCACGGAATTTCTATGGCAAGGCCACCACGTGGAAGCGGTGGCTGGTCAGATGGCGATTTTCCCGGCCGGCATGTCCCATGTGCACCGCGGCCGGGTGAGCCAGGAGCACACCAAGCTGATCGCCACGGGCTGGGTGAATGTGGGTTCGCTGGAGGCCTACGTGCAGGGTCTCGGCGCGAGAGGGTAGGGCCAGAAAAAAGCAGGGATTGCTCCCTGCTGATCACCACTCCCTTGTTGGCGCTCGTTGTCACCGTACGCAGGCGCCTGGAGGGCAGCGGCAATCAACGGTTTTTCTCCCGTTGCAGCACGGGAAAGCCCCGGTGCTCCTGTGAATAAAAACCAGCAGAGCTGCTGCTTGCGGAGCTCATTCACCTATCTTGCATAACCCTTGCCCTGGCTCGGGCGATTCGCTGTTGGTATCGAAGGGGTCTGCGGATGGGTAATCCCATTAGCTTCGATCAATTTTTAGAGAGGGCCCGCTCGCGTTTTGGCGACAAATACGACTACTCGTCGATTGTGTACAGGAGCTATAAGTCGCCGATCAAGATCAAATGCCGGATCCACCCGGTGAAGGAGATCAGCATCACGCCCGAAAAGCATTTGCAAACCACCGGCGGCTGCAAATTTTGCCTGCGGGAGATGCGCATCACCCAGTTGGAGCGGGAGTTGCAGCGGCCCGCGGCGGATCGTCCAGCGGTGGATCGAACCCTCTTCGAGCCACCGTCGTCAGAGCAAGCGGTTGAGCCGCCGATTCAAATTCCCCGGCTTTAAGTCCAGCCGTTCATCTTTGATCTTGCAGCCAGCCTCCGCTCACAGGCAGATCGAACCCACCGGCACGTAGCCACTCACAGAGCCCACCTGCACCAGGCTCCATTCGTAGCCGGCTGGATTGAGCAGGGAATTGATCACCTGCACCGTGGTGCCGCTGGTGAGCACTTCCACGGGCGCATAGGCCACGCTCGGTCCGGTGCGCATGATGACGGAGGCAATGCAGACATTGCGCACCGCGATGGCCCCGCCAGGGTTGCTGATCGGCGGCAAACCGGGTTGCACCACCTGCACCGGAGCGGTGGGGCTGATCAGCACGGGAGCCGGCTCGACCACCAAGGGGCGATTCCAGCAGGGGCCTCCCCAGCAGCCGCGGGGATTTTGCCAACCCCAGCCATAGCCATACCAATAGGCCTGGGCCGGCATGACGGCCAGGGTGGAGAGGCCGCCCACCCCGGCGCTGATCAGGGTTGCCAAAAAGCGACGGGACACGGCAGGCCAGGCATGGGCCTCAAGTTTGCTGCAATCCAGTGGATTGGTCACCCTGTCCAACCCAATGCTTCCCATCCAAGGGCTCGATCAAGGCTGGTCTGGAAGGGGGCCAGCTTTCACCACAGCCAGCCGTCATCAAAGCCATCGCCGAAGTCGCCACCGGGGCCCCACCAGGCGGCGCCAGGTTCCACCTCCCATTGGGGATGCTTGGGAGTGGGGGAACCCGGTCC
>JBEDHM010000168.1:0-4108 GCA_041174105.1 Cyanobacteriota bacterium
TAGGCTGGCCCCACTGCATAGCACTGCCGGTGACCAGCACCATCCCCACCGCCACCACCGCCGGTCTGGCTCCCGATCCGGCCAGCCTCGCCCCCGCGGCTCGCCCCACCAGCAGTGGCCGGTTTGGCCCCTACGGCGGCCAGTACGTGCCGGAAACCTTGATGCCGGCCCTGGCGGAGCTGGAAGTGGCCGCGGCTGAGGCCTGGGCCGATCCGGCCTTCACCGGCCGCCTCGACCACCTGCTGCGCACCTATGTGGGCCGGGCCACACCCCTCTACGAAGCCGAGCGGCTCACGGCCCATTACGCCCGGCCCGAGGGCGGCCCGCGCATCTGGCTCAAGCGCGAAGACCTCAACCACACAGGCGCCCACAAAATCAACAACGCCCTGGGCCAGGCCCTGCTGGCGCTGCGCATGGGCAAGCGCCGGATCATTGCCGAAACCGGTGCCGGTCAACACGGCGTCGCCACCGCCACGGTGTGTGCCCGCTTCGGCTTGGAGTGTGTGATCTACATGGGCGCCGAAGACATGCGGCGCCAGGCCCTCAACGTGTTCCGGATGCGCCTGCTCGGTGCCACGGTGCAACCGGTCACGGCCGGCACCGCCACCTTGAAAGATGCCACCAGTGAGGCGATTCGCGATTGGGTCACCAACGTGGAGAGCACCCACTACATCCTCGGTTCGGTGGCCGGGCCCCATCCCTACCCGATGTTGGTGCGGGATTTCCATGCCGTGATTGGTGAGGAGGCCAAGCGCCAGTGCGCCGAAGCGTTTGGCCGGTTGCCGGATGTGTTGGTGGCCTGTGTGGGCGGCGGCTCCAATGCCATGGGCCTGTTTCATCCCTTCGTGCAGGACACCTCGGTGCGGCTGGTGGGTGTGGAAGCGGCTGGCGAGGGGGTGGCCTCAGGCCGCCATGCCGCCACCATCACCGAAGGCCGGGTGGGCGTGCTGCATGGCGCCATGAGCCTGCTTCTCCAGGACAGCGAGGGCCAGGTGCAGGAGGCCCATTCGATCAGCGCGGGGTTGGATTATCCCGGCGTGGGCCCCGAGCACAGCTATCTGCGCCAGATCGGCCGGGCCGACTACGTGGCCGTCACTGACCAGCAGGCCCTCGATGCCCTGCGCCTGGTGAGTGAGCTCGAAGGCATCATCCCGGCCCTGGAAACGGCCCATGCCTTTGCCGCCCTCGATCACCTCTGCCCCACCCTGGCTCCCGGCACCGAGCTGGTGCTCAACCTCTCCGGCCGCGGCGACAAGGATGTGAACACCGTGGCCGAGCGGCTCGGGGGTGCCCTGGGCGGCTGAGGCTCAGGCCAGCAGTTGCCCCAGTACACCGGCCACGGAGCGCACGGCTGAACGGGCGGTGGCATAGGCCATGCGCATCGGTCCGATCAGCGCCACCTGGCCGCAGCCCCCATCGCCGGTGCGGTAATCGGCTTGCACCACGGCGCAGTCGCGCAGGGCGGCATGGGGATGTTCGGCCCCAATCCAGATGCCTCCCCGTTGCAGCAGTTGCTGGGGGGCGTCTTCCACCAGTTCCACCAGGGGCCTGAGGCTGGCGGTTTGGCTGAATTCGGGCTGGCTCAGCAGTCCCGCTAGGCCGGTGGCGAGGGCACCGCCATGGGGGCCCTGCCGGGATTCCTGGTGGCTTTCGAGGGCCTGGCGCACCACCCGCCCACTACGGCTGAGCTGGCGGGGAAGGCTGTTCCAGTTGATCTGGCCCGAACCCTCCTCCTGGAGTTGGGAGCAGGCCCACCGCTCCAGGGCAGGCAATTCCTGGGCCGCCTCCGCCGGGAGGCGCAGGTTGAGGCTGCTGGTGGCAGCGGAACCAGCCACCAAAAACACCAGCAACCGATCACCACTGGTGACCAGCCGCAGGGCCTGCAGTGGGGCCTGGGGCCGCTCGGGTCGGGTGATCAGGCTGAGCAGGCCGGTGAGATCGGCCAGGCGCCGGCTCAGGTGGAGCAAGAGGTCGTCGAGGGCGGCCCATTGGAGGCTCAGCCCGGTGAGTTCCCGATCCAGTTGCAGGGCGGCAGCTCCGGGTGGGGGCAGCAGCTGATCCACATACACGCGATAGCCCTGTTGGCTGGGAATGCGTCCGGCCGATGGGTGGGGTTGGGTCAGCAGGCCCTGTTGTTCGAGCACCCCCATGGCGGAGCGCACGGTGGCAGCACTGGCGGCCAGCTGGAAGCGGCGCACCAGGGTTTGGCTGCCCACCGGTTCGATCGTGTCCACGTAATGCCGCACCGCCAGCTGCAGCACCTCTCGCTGGCGTTTGGAAAGCGAAGGAGGGGCGAGGCTCTGCAAGGGGCGAGGCTCGGGGAGGAGATCGGCGGGAGCGTGGGGCGATCGTAAGAACAATGGCCCGGATCAGGTGTGCTTCAGGGCCCTTTGTGAAGCGCCTTGCGCCAGAGGGTTTCCTAATAGCGGGGCACGGTGGAGTCCACCTCGACGCTCCAGGCATCGATACCCCCCTGCACGTTCCACACCGTGGTGAAGCCGTGGTGCTCAACCAACCAGCAGGCGAAATGCCAGCTGCGAATGCCCGCATGGCAGATCACGGCCACGGGGCGCTCCCGGTCCAGCTGCTCGCTCAGGGTTGCCATCCAAAGGCTGGATTGGCTCAGCGGCAGATGAACAACGGGATGGGGCAACCGGGCCAGTTCCAGCTCGTCGTGCTCGCGCACATCCACCACCTGGATCGTCTCTCCTTGCAGCAGGCGATCGTGGAGATCCCGCGTGCGAATCGTTTCAGGGGCGGCCATGGCGTGCAACGGCAGGGGTTCGGGTCAAGATGGGCCCATCCTGCGTTGGGCGCATGAAGGCCCGCCCGTTTTTGGCGGTGGTGCTGGCGGTGGTGGTCGCCCTGGCCAGCGGCGGCTTGGCCGGCTGGTGGTTTGTGCTGGCCCATTCCCCCCTGCAACTCCAGAGCCAGGGCTTGAGCATGCCAGCGGCGGCAAGGTTTGTGCCCCGCCTGACCCCGCTGAGCCTGTATTGGATGGCCGATCCCCAGCAACCGGTGGTCTACACCCGTGCCGTGGCACCGTCGCGCCAGCGCCGGCAGGCCGCCGACACGGTGGCGCGCCTGCGGGATGGGGCCTTTGCCGCGGCAGGCCTCGACTACGCCACGGAATTGGCCAGCTGGATTGGCCCGGAAACCAGCCTGGCGCTGATTGCCGAAGGTCCGGGGGATGCGCCCCAGGGCTGGTTGTTGGCCCTGCGCAGTCGCCATGGCGATGGGGCCCGCCGGTTTCTGCAGCGGTTCTGGCAGACCCGCAGCCTCACCGGTACCGACCTCCAGATCACCACCTATCGGGGCATGGGCCTGATCAGTGGCCGCGGCGCCCTGGTGGGTCCCGCTGGTTCGGCCCAGGTGCCCCTGGCCACGGCCCTGATCAACGATGACCTGGTGCTGATTGCTTCGGGGCGCTCCGTGCTGGAGCAGGCCCTGGATGTGTCCCAGATTGATGCCCTCAACCAGGCGGCCACCCCCCAGTTTCAACAGGGTTTGCAGCAGCTGGGCCAGGGTTCGGCCCTGCTCACCGCCCGGCCTGAGGCCCTCGCCCAATGGTTCGGCCTCCCCGCAGACCAGCTCCGGTTGGGGGGCGTGAAGAGCTTGATCGCGGCCCTGCGCCCCGAGCAGCGCACCGTTGCGGCGGAGGCCCTTGTGCAGCTGGATGGGGGGCAGATTCCCTGGCGGCCGTTGGCCGACACCCCCCGCAATGCCGCCCTGCTAGCGGGGGTCCATGGCGAAGCAGAAAGCTTGGCCCTGCTGCAGAACCCGGCGGGATGGCCCGAGCCCCTGCAGGGGCTGCTCCAGGGCGTTCTGGCTGGCTCCGGCGCAAGCCCGATCCCAGCGTTGGTGGCCGCGGCAGATGGGGGGCCCCTGCTCTGGAAGGAGGCGGCTTCGGGCTGGTTGATGGGCACGGGGGTGAACCAGCCTGCCCCGGAAACCCTGGATCCAGCCTTGCCGGCCCAAGGCCTGTTAAGTGCCCCCCTGACCCCGGAGGGGGGCGGGGCCCCGCTGCGGGTCTGGACCCACCTGCAGGCTGCGGCGACGAGCCAAGCCAGTGCCCTGCAGGCCAGCCTTGAAGGGGCCCGCAGCACCG
>JBEDHM010000169.1:0-3925 GCA_041174105.1 Cyanobacteriota bacterium
CAGCTGGAGCGCCCAGATCAGTGGTGGCGCCATGGTTGCCCCCGCCAAACCATCGGCTGCAGAAGGTCCTGGCAGCATTCGCCAGGCCCCGGCTCCCACCCGCCGCTGGCGCCCTGACGCCCCTGAACTGGGCCGCACCAGCAGCTTCATCAGCGCCCCCACTCCGGCAACCCGCTTCCAGGTCGGTGCTGGTCTGTGGCGCGCCAGCGTGGGCGATGGCCGCAGCACCGTGCTGCCCACGGAACCCACGGCCGCCATGGCCGCAGCCCTCCGCCCCGGTCGTCCCCAAGGGTTCAGCCGCCGGGCCAGCCTCAACCGCCCTGTCCAATTGGGTCGCGCAGCCAGCGAAACCCAGGTGCAGGAAGCGATTGAAGCCGCCTACAAACAGCTTCTCAACCGCGTTCCCTTCGCCGCCGAGCGGCTGGGCGACAGCGAATCCCAGTTCCGCAACCAGCAACTCACCGTGGCGGAGTTTGTTGGTCAGCTGGCCAACAGCGACCTGTTCCAGCAGCGCCTCAACCGCATGGCCCCGCTGCGGGCAGCTTCAGCTGCCTACCTGGCCTTGCTGGGTCGCGCCGCCCAACCCCAGGAAGTCAGCCAATTTCTGGCAATCCGCTCCAATCGCGGCCAAGGGGCAGCCCTGGAAACCCTGCTCAACAGCCAGGAATTCGCCGAGGTCTTCGGGCAGAACACGGTGCCCTACATCCGCGGTTTGGCCACGGCCAATGGCCAGCCCCTGACCACCGTGAACCGCACCGCCGCCCTGTACGCGGGCAACGCTGGACTGAACCCCAGCCCCAAAGGCGCCATCTAAACCGCAAGTCAAAACGGCTGAGCGAGCCAACAAAAACACCCTCCCAAAACCTCCCGGCCATCGGCCAGGAGGTTTTTTGCTGTTTCTCTACACAAATCAACGCAATCTTGGGTCGCAACGTGAAACACGCGCGTCAATGAGGCGAGCAAAATGATGAACAATTGCCACGTCCTGTTGCTATTAGCGGCTCCTGCGAGAGCCGTTGCGGGCCAAGGGATCTGCAAATCCAAGTAGCCGTGAAGAACTGTTACCGGGCCCCGAGCCCCCGCTGGCCCTTGGCACAGAATGCATCAGCGATCGGCGCGAGTCGATCACTCCACTTACCCACCGGATACCGGTCTCCGTCAAGGCGGCCGCTTGTTTCGAGGCAGAACTGCATGAGCATCGTCTCCAACTCGATCATCAACGCGGACGCCGAAGCCCGCTACCTCAGCCCTGGCGAACTTGATCAGATCAAGTCGTTCGTCTCGGCCGGTCAGCGTCGCCTCCGCGTCGCCCAAGTGCTCAGCGAGAGCCGCGAGCGCATCGTGAAACAGGCCGGCGGCGCCCTGTTTCAGAAGCGCCCCGACGTCATCTCCCCTGGCGGCAGCGCCTACGGCGAGGAAATGACCGCCTCCTGCCTGCGGGACATGGACTACTACCTCCGCCTGGTGACCTACGGCGTGGTCGCTGGTGACGTGACTCCGATTGAAGAAATCGGTGTCATCGGCGCCCGCGAGATGTACCGCTCCCTGGGCGTCCCCCTCGATGCCATGGCTGAGTCCGTGCGCGAAATGAAGTCCGCCGCCATGGGCCTGCTCACCGGCGCTGACGCCGAAGAGGCTGGCTTCTACTTCGACTACGTCGTCGGCGCCCTCTCCTGAGGCAGCTCCTCGATCCCTAACCGCACCGTCTTTTCGCCCTCAGCAGGATTCATGCAAGACGCCATCACCAACGTCATCAACCAGGCCGACGTTCAAGGCCTGTATCTCGACGGCTCCTCCATGGGTCGCCTTGAGCAGTATTTCGCCAGCGGTGAGCTGCGCGTCCGTGCTGCCGCCACCATCAGCGCCAACGCCTCGGCCATCATCAAAGAGGCCGTCGCCAAGTCGTTGCTGTACTCGGACATCACCCGTCCCGGTGGCAACATGTACACCTGCCGTCGCTATGCAGCCTGCATCCGCGACCTGGATTACTACCTGCGCTACGCCACCTACGCCATGCTGGCTGGCGACACCTCGATCCTCGACGAGCGGGTGCTGAACGGTCTGAAGGAGACCTACAACTCCCTGGGTGTGCCCATCGGCGCCACCGTGCAATCCATCCAAGCCATGAAGGAAACCACCGCTGCCCTGGTGGGTCCCGATGCTGGTCGCGAAATGGGCGTCTACCTCGACTACATCAGCTCCGGCCTGGGTAACTGATCCACGTCGATTCGGCACACCACTCGGATCTTCCCCATGCGCCTGTTCAAAATCACAGCCTGCATTCCTTGCCCTGAAAAATCACGCACCCAGCGTGAGCTGCAAAACACCTACTTCACAAAGTGGGTTCCTTTTGATAGCTGGTTTGCTGAACAACAGCGAATCATGAAACAGGGCGGGAAGATCCTCAAAGTTGAGCTGGCCACCGGCCGCCGCCAACAAAACGTGGGCAACTGAAAAACCAGAAGCCCCAACCTTGAAGCCCGGCAAACGCCGGGCTTTTTTTGTGCTGACCCCTGGCGATTCCCAGGCTTTCACGGCTGAATGGGGATTGGCCTCCCTTTGCTCCAGAGCCTTCCTGCCTTGCCCCGCCCCAGCTCCCGGCATGACCTTCCCGCCGCAAAGGGCCAGGGGCTCCAGGCCCTGTTGCCCCTGCCGTGGCACCTCTGGCCCGCCGAGGCCCGTCTGCTGCTGGGCATGGTGGCCGTGTGGAGCCTGGTGGGCATCCTGGTGCTCACCTCCTCCAGCTGGTGGGTGGCGGAACGGGAAATGGGGGATGCGGGCTACTACCTCAAGCGCCAGCTGATCTGGATGCTGCCCAGTTGGGGGCTGCTCTGGCTTGGGGTGCGCACGAGTCTGCGGCGCTGGCTGCACCTGGCCCCCCTGGCCCTGCTGATTTGCCTGGTGCTGGTGGCCGCCACGCTCGTGATGGGGAGCACCGTGAATGGCGCCAGCCGCTGGCTGGTGATTGGGCCGATCCAAATTCAGCCCTCGGAGCTGGTCAAACCCTTTGTGGTGCTCCAAGGAGCCGCCCTGTTCGCCCACTGGAACCGCAGCGGCATGGATCAAAAGCTGCTCTGGCTTGGCATCTTGGGGGGCTTGATCTTGCTGATCCTCAAGCAGCCCAACCTCAGCACCGCCGCCCTGACGGGACTGGTGCTGTGGCTGATGGCCTTGGCCGGTGGACTCCCCAAAACCTTGCTTCTGGGGGCCGCCGGGGCGGGGGGCCTGTTGGGCACGGCCAGCATCTTGATCAACACCTACCAACGGGTGCGGGTGATCTCGTTTCTCAATCCCTGGCGCGATGCCCAGGGCGATGGCTACCAGCTGGTCCAGAGCCTGCTGGCCATTGGTTCAGGGGAGCTGTTCGGAGCAGGATTCGGACTCTCCACCCAAAAACTGCAGTACCTGCCCATCCAATCCACCGATTTCATTTTTGCGGTGTACGCCGAGGAATTCGGCTATGTGGGCTCGGTGGTGCTGCTGCTGTTTCTGTTGCTGTTCGGCTTTGTGGGTCTGCGCATCGCCCTGCAGTGCCGCACCAACCAACAACGGCTGATCGCCATCGGCTGCACCACGATCCTGGTGGGTCAATCGATTCTCAACATTGCCGTTGCCAGTGGGGCCATGCCCACCACGGGGCTGCCGTTGCCCCTGATCAGCTACGGCGGCAATTCGCTGATGGCCAGCCTGTTGATCTGCGGGCTGTTGTTGCGCTGCTGCCTGGAGGGCAGCGGACTGAGCCACACACCCAAACGGCATCGGCCCGCCCCCGCCCGATAGGCTGGCCTAATGATGAGCGTTGGGCCCCAACTGGCCGATTGGGCCCGCAGCAGCGAACTGCTCCTGCAACAGTCGTTGGCTGCGCCCGGACCCACCACCTTGGCCGTTGTCTTTGCCGGGGGTCTGCTCACCAGCCTGGGGCCCT
>JBEDHM010000170.1:0-3115 GCA_041174105.1 Cyanobacteriota bacterium
ATCTCAGCGATCAGGTCCTTGTGGCGAGCACGGTCCATCACCACGATCACCAGTTCACTGGTGGCCATGCCCAGCACCTCGCTGAGGATCTTGATGTTTTCGGTGGCCGATTTGCGGATGTCCACCTTGCCTTTGGCGGCCGGGGGTGCGGCCAGCTTCTTCATGTAGAAGTCGGGGGCATTGAACAGACCACCGCGATCGGAGGCGGCCAGCACGGCCATCGAACCGCGTTGGTTGTTGGCGCAGAGGTTGGTGCCCTCACAGGGATCCACAGCAAAGTCCACACCAGGACCGGTGCCACTGCCCACTTCCTCACCGATGTAGAGCATCGGTGCCTCATCCCGTTCGCCTTCGCCGATCACGATGCGACCCTGCATCTGGATCTGGCCCATGCGCTTACGCATGGCTTCCACGGCGGCGGCGTCGGCTTCGTCTTTTTTGCCCAGACCGGTCAGCTCAGCCGAGGCGATGGCGGCCTGTTCAACGACTTCAAGAATTTCCTGGATGAGGGTGCGATCCACGGTGATCCGGGCAGGGGGAAAGGGGCTTCAGAAAGGGTCGAAAAGCTTTCCAAAGAGGGCCAAGACGACGTGTGCACGGGGTGAGCACAGGTCCAGGCGCCAGCCGTTGCAGGGGCTTTCGCACTTGAAGCGGCCGCAACTGTATCAGTGAAGAAGCCTTGGGTCGCGGTCGGATCCTTACAATCCTGATCCCCAAGCCCCGTTGAGGTTTCCGCATGAGCACCAAACCCTTGGTGATCTCCCCTTCGATCCTCTCGGCCGACTTCTCCCGCCTCGGCGAGGACGTGCGCGCCGTCGATCAGGCCGGCGCCGACTGGATCCACGTGGACGTGATGGACGGCCGCTTCGTGCCCAACATCACCATTGGTCCCCTGATCGTTGAAGCCCTCCGGCCGGTGACGACCAAACCGCTGGATGTGCACCTGATGATTGTGGAGCCGGAGAGATACGTGCCCGACTTCGCCAAAGCAGGCGCGGACATCATCAGTGTGCAGGTGGAAGCCTGCCCCCACTTGCACCGCAACCTCGCCCAGATCAAAGATCTCGGCAAGATGGCCGGTGCTGTGCTCAACCCCAGCACCCCAATTGACACCCTCGAGTACTGCCTGGAGCTGTGTGACCTGGTGTTGGTGATGAGCGTGAACCCCGGCTTCGGTGGTCAAAGCTTCATTCCCTCCCAGGTGCAGAAAATCCGTGACCTGCGCCGCATGTGCCAAGAGAAAGGTCTCGATCCCTGGATTGAGGTGGACGGCGGCATCAAGGCTGAGAACGCCTGGCAGGTGATCGAGGCTGGTGCGAACGCGATTGTCAGTGGCTCCGGTGTGTTCAACCAGCCCAGCTACGCCGACGCCATCACAGGCATCCGCAACAGCCGCCGTCCCGCTGCCGTTGCGGCCTAGGGCTGGCTGGGCTCGCCTCCCGCCCACCTGACAACACCAAAGTCAACAAAACCCTCCTGTGCATGCGTTTGCACAGGAGGGTTTTTTATCGGTTCAGTTTGGTTCTGGAGTGGAACCTTCAGCTATCAAAAAACCAACCGTAACTGTGCAAACCAATGCCCAGCAGGTTGACGCCGATGTAGCAAACGGCAATCACCACCAATCCAGCCACGGCCACAAAAGCGGGTTTGCGTCCTTGCCAACCCCGGATCAATCGGGTGTGCAGGTAGGCCGCATAGACCAACCAACAAATCAGGGCCCAGGTTTCCTTGGGATCCCAGCTCCACCAGCTTCCCCAGGCCTCATTGGCCCACACGGCACCGCTGACCAAGCCAACCGACAGCAACAAAAAGCCCACGGTGATGGTGCGGTAGCTCAAGGAATCGAGCTGTTCTGCTACGGGCATGGCCACACTGCTGAGTTGCAGCTCAGAAGCCGCGGTACCGGAAGCTGACACCAGCTGGGCCTGGCGAAAGCCCCCACTGCCGATGGAATTGCTTCGCAACTCGAGAGCATTGCTGCGATCGGTGAACAGCACGGCCAGGGACAGCAGCGATCCCACCAGCAGGGCGGCATAGCTGAGCATGATCACACTCACATGCATCACCAGCCAACTGGAGCGCAGGGCAGGTACCAGAGGCGAGGCCTGCTGCAGGGTGTCGGGCAGAGCAAAACTGGCAAAGGCCACACAGCCAAGCGCCATGGGCGTGGCAGCAGCGGGGACCAGCGGCGACGGCCAACTCCTTTCCACCAACAACTGAGTGAGGGTGCATCCCCAGGCGAGGAAGCACAGGGACTCGTAGAGATTGCTGATCGGGAAATGACCGGAATCCATCCAGCGCAGCACCAACTGGGCTGTCAGGCACAGATTGGCGGCAGCCACGAGCACACGCACTGCCGGTGAGCTCTGGCCGCCACTCAGCGACCAAAACGACAATGGCAGCACCACAAGCAGCAGGGCAAAAGCGGCCAGGCCAAGGCCCAGCACGGGATCGTTCAGCAGGGCAGACACCAGCTTGAAGACACAAGGAAACAGTTTGGCGTGGCGCCAGGGGCCTTAGCGGCTGGATTGGCGCAACAGATACAGTCCGCCGCCGAGGCCAAGCAACACAGGGATCCAGGCCGACACGTAGGGGGGCAGCACCCCCTTCACACCAAGGGAGCTGGACATGAAGGCCAACAGGTAGTAACTGAAGATCAGCACCACACTCAAGCCGAAGCCCTGACTGCGGCTGTGGCGGGATTGGGGCTGAACCCCCAGGCTGCTGCCCATCAGGCCAAACACCAGACAGACCGCTGGAAAGGAAAAGCGCTCCTGGATCCGCACCGTGAGCTTGCGGGCCTCCTTGTCATTGCCCGATTCCTTCAACAATTTCACCGCCGTTCGGGCCTGACCAATGGTCATGGTTTCGTAGCCCGGTATGGCGGCCATCTTCACGGGCTCACTGCCAAGGGGATAGAGATAGCGATCGAAATCAGCTGAGGTGGTTGCACCTTTGCGATCAGGTTGCACCGAAAAAATGTGACCATTGCGAAAGAGCCACTGGGAATCCTTGTCACTCCAATTGGCGTTGTCGGCGGTGAGCATCACCCGTTGGCTGCCCCTTGAGAGATCGAGCAAGGTGACCTGCTCCATCACCCCCTTGCTGTAGCGCT
>JBEDHM010000171.1:0-4593 GCA_041174105.1 Cyanobacteriota bacterium
GCTGCTTCCTGTTTGGCAGCCTCCTGCTGGGCCTTCAACCGGGCATAGGCCTGCTTGGCCCACTCCAGGGCATCGGCTTGCAAATCGGAATCGGCAGTCGGGGTGCTCGCCACCGTTGCTGCCGGCTCAGTGGGGGCGGCCGCTGGCGCCTCGGTCGGCGTGGTTTCGGGCACGGGGTCTTGCTCCCCGTCGGCGTCGGGAATGCCCGTGCGATTGAACCAGTCGTAAACCATGAACCCTTCAGGCCTCCCCAGCCGTTGCGGTGGTCAAACGGCGCAACACCCCATTGATCATGCGGCGGCCCTGCTCATCGCTGTAGCGATTGGCCAATTCCACCGCCTCATTGCAGGTCACCGCGGCCGGTGTGCCGAAATCGCTGAGATCAACGGCCGCGAGCCGCAGGATGTCGCGATCAATGCGGGGCAAACGCCCTAGCCGCCAACCCTCCATCACCCCATCCAGCCGCGCGTCCAGTTCTGGGCGCTGACGCAACACCGCCCGGGTGCGCGCCATCGCCCCGCTGCGCACCTCCTCCTGATCAGCTAGCAGCAGCAGACGCGGCAATTCCAGACTCGCCGAGAGGCGATTGAGCGCCTGCTCCGCCGAGGCCAACCCCGCTTGCAGATGCTGGCGCACCCGGGGGACTTGCTGTTCCCCCTGATCCTGCAATTCGCTGTCGAGCAACTCCTGCTGGGCCGTTTGCAGGTCTTCGGCCGATCGATCCAAGGCCTCGCGCACATGCTGATGGAGGGTGGTGAGCGCTTGCTGCAACAAACTCTCCATCCCCTGATCGGGCAGGGACTCCCCCTGAGCACCGCGGTCAGAGGTCTGACCCAGCATCAGCAGGGCCAGTTCACGGGACAGGGTGCGGCTCTGCATCAGAAAGGCTTTCGATCAGGACAACTGGGGGGCCCGCAGCTGGGCCAGAAGGCTGGAAAAACTGCGGTTGGGGGTTTCGCGTTCGTCAGGATTGACGATGCCGGCGGAAATGATGGTGCGGAAAGCATCCTCCACCGAGATCTCCAGATCCTTCACCTTGCCCTCGGGCACCACGGCATACCAACCGGTGGTGGGGTTAGGAGCCGTGGGAATGAAGACGCTGAGCATGGGCTCGGCAAAACCCACCTGGAGGGCTGTGCCCACCACACCGGTGACAAAGCCAAGGGCGTACAAACCCTCACGCGGGTATTCCACCAACACCACCCGACGGAATTTGCTAGAGCTGCCCTGCAGAAAGGTTTCCAGCAGCTGCTTGAGGGTTTTGTAGACCGAGCCGGCCACCGGTATCCGCAGCAGGGTTCCCTCGCCAAATTCCAGTAACCAGCGGCCCACGATGTTGCGGGCCATCAAACCGATCAACAGAATTCCCAGCAGGGGCACCAGCAAACCCACGCTGAGGTTGATCAATTCCTGAAACACCGGATTGAGGGTGTTGAAGGGATTGAATTGCTTGGGAATGGAGGTGAGAAAGGCCAGCACGAAACGACTGACCGTGGTGGCCAGCCAAATGGTGGTGGCGAGCGGAATCACCACCAACAAGCCCGCAATCAGGTCGTTCTTGAGGTCCTGTTGAAACCTGTTGGCCAAAGGCTGCTCTGATCTGGGTGTGGACTGAACCAAGGAACAATCCGGGAGTCCGGCCGTCAGCTACCTGGGCACAACTTAGCCAGCCGCCTGGGCGGCAGCCGTTTCAGAGCAGCGCCACCAGGGCCAGCAGGCCAAAGGCAATCGCCAACACAGCCGCCCGTCCGGTGCCGCCGAAGCGACGCTGCTGCACGGCCAGATCACGGCCCAACTTGGCCTGCCCCAGTTGCTGCTCCTGCTTCTCGAGCTGGGGTTTGAGCTGGGTATCAATGAATTGGCGGGCCTGGGCTTTTTTCTGGGCGTCGGGAACCCCAGGTGGGATCTGACCCGCTTTTTCAGCCTGGGCAATCACCTGATCCACCGCCTTGGGATCGGCAAGTTGCTGCTTTTCGCGCTCCAGCTGCATGGTCTGCATGGCGAGGGCGGCATCGGCCTGGGCCACCTGCTGGGCCGTGGCCTGCTCCGAACCAATCGACACCGGCACGGCCACCACCATGGTGATCGCCAACAGGATGCTCAGCACGCCCACGACCCAATGGATCGGGGAGCGGCCACCAGTGGGTTGATCGAGCTTGGCTCCAAAGAGCATCAAGATCAGACCCAGCAGTGCCATCGGCGATTCGCTCACCAGGCGATCCACCACCAACTGACGAAAGGGCTCCAGGCCCCAATTCCAGGAGGCCAGAAGCACCAGCAACTGCAAGCCCAGCAAGACCACCAGGCTGATCCCGATCCAGCGGAGCAGGTGAGAGAAACGACCCGAAGAAACGGTGCTCACAGAGATCTCGCAGCAAACTGGGAAGGTGGCGCAACTGTACGGGCGATGGCTGCACCTGCCCAATCCAGCGTCCAAATCGAGGCCCTAGCGCGCAACCTCAAACACCAGGCCAACGCCCTGGGATTTGATCCTGTGGGGATTGCGGCGGTGCCCGGAAGTGCTCGCCTGCAGCTGCGCACAGCAGCGTTGGAGCGGTGGCTCGCTGCAGGCCATCAGGCCGACATGGGCTGGATGGCCGATCCCCGCCGCCGGGCAATGGAAGCCCTGTTACCTGGGGTGCGCAGCCTGGTGGCTGTGGGCCTCAACTATTACGTGGACGCCGAGCGCCAGCCGGGGAGCCTGGCGGTGGCCCGCTATGGCTGGGGGCGTGATTACCACCGGGTGATTGATGGGCGGTTGCGCCAGTTGGGACGCTGGCTTGAGAGCCAGGTCCCCACGGCAGGGTGGCGCGCCTGCGTCGATAGCGCCCCGTTGATGGACAAAGCCTGGGCCGAGGAAGCTGGCCTGGGCTGGATTGGCAAACACGGCAACCTGATCAACCCCAAACGGGGGTCCTGGCTGCTGCTGGGCCATCTGTTGACCACCCTGGAGCTGCCGGCCGACGCGCCGAGCCAGACCCTCTGCGGCCGCTGCACCGCCTGCATCACGGCCTGTCCCACAGAAGCCATCCGCGAGCCCTTTGTGGTGGACAGCCGCCGCTGCATTGCCTTTCACACGATCGAAAACCGCGACTCCCAGTTGCCTGAAGAGATCCAAGGGAGCCTGGGCCCCTGGGTGGCGGGCTGCGACATCTGCCAAGACGTTTGCCCCTGGAACCAACAACCGCTCACCAGCAGCTCTGATCCGGATGTGCAGCCCAGGCCATGGTTGCTGAACCTGCATGCAGCGTCTGCCCTGGAGTGGGATGACGCCACCTGGGATGGGAACTTGCGCGCCTCAGCCCTCAGACGGATCAAACCGTGGATGTGGCGCCGCAACATTGCTGCTGCCACTCCCTAGGCTGGGGGGCCCTGATCGCAGTCCATGACCCCCCGCTGGATGCGCGTTGGAGTGGTCACCCCACTCTTACTAGGGGTTTGGATTGCCCAGATACCGGCGGCCCGGGCCAATTTCGTGCCCTATGTGTACGTGCCGCAGCGGGTGGAATTGGAGGGGGCCGGCCTGGGGATCGCCCAGGCGGCCGGGCGCTTGCTGCGGATGGGCCAGGCCGCCGAAGCCGCCAAACTGGCCGCCCTCACGGTGCAATTGCTGCCCGACGATCCCCGCGGCTGGCTGCTGCTGGCCGAGGCCCAGCTGCGCAGCAAACAACTCAAGGAGGCCGCCCTCGCCCTGACCCGGGCCAAGCAACTCGATCCCCGTAACCCGGGAATCTGGTTTGCCCAAGGCTCGTTGGCCCTGCGGGACGGCAAACCCAACGACGCCATCGGGTTGCTCGAGCAAGGGCTCAAGCTCGATGGCAATAACGCCGGGGCCTACTTCGACATCGGCAATGCCCACATTCAGCTGGGCCAATCCGCAGCAGCCCTGGTGGCTTTTGAAAAGGCATCCACCCTGCGGCGCGATTTCTGGGAAGCCATCAACAACCAGGGGCTGGTGTTGTTTGAACAGGGCAAAACCCAAGCGGCGATTGGCCGCTGGCGCCAAGTTCTCAGCCTCAAGCCCGATGCCGCTGAAACCACCCTGGCCCTGGCGGCCGGGATGTTCAGCCAGGGGGCCTCGCAACGGCAGGAAGCCCTGGCCCTGGCGACGAAAGCCCTGACCACGGACCCGAACTACGTGCTGGAGAGTTACCAGAAAGATCAGCTTTGGGGGTCAAAATTGCGGCAAACCACCCAACAGCTGCTGCACGAAAGCGAACTCAAACCCATCGTTGAACGGGCCCTGGCCAATGCCAATCCCGACGGCAATGACGAAGACGGTTGATGCCAACGGGTGAAAAGAACGATGTGTTGGCATCGTTTCGGCCCGATCCATCAAGTCTCCGCCCCAGCATCTGTAGGCTGAGCCCCACTTTCTGCCCTCCTACTGCAGCACCGGATGCCTGAGGAGCGCCCCAACGAGCAGAACGGACGGCCCGAGGATCCGCGCATCCAGCCGATCGCCCTGCATCAGGAAATGCAGCGCTCCTACCTCGAGTACGCGATGAGCGTGATCGTGGGCCGGGCCTTGCCCGATGTGCGCGATGGGCTCAAACCCGTGCAGCGCCGCATCCTCTATGCGATGCACGAACT
>JBEDHM010000172.1:0-2648 GCA_041174105.1 Cyanobacteriota bacterium
TCCCGGCCGAGCACCACCTCACCATCGCGTTCCGTCAGGCCGATGGCCGCACCAATGGCACCGGCCGTGAGGGGATGGTCGCCGGTGATCATCACGGGCCGAATCCCCGCCTGCCGGCAGGTGGCCACCGCCTGGGCCACCTCAGGGCGGGCTGGATCGAGCTGGGCCATCAAACCCAGCAGCACCTGGTCGTTGACCTCCTCTTCGGGATTGGCATGGTGGGGCGCACAGGCAAAGGCGAGCACCCGCAAGCCCTCCGAGGCCCATTGCCTGGCCTGGGCCAGCCACCAGTCGCGTTGCTGGGGCGTGAGTGGCACCACACCCGAGCCATCCATCCAGCGGTTGCAACGGGTGAGCAACACTTCCGGGGCCCCTTTGCTCAGCAGCAAACTCCCGGACCCCTGAGCTCCGGGGCCCAGGGGCTGCTGCAGGGAGCCATCGGGATCCTCCACCCAAACCGCCATCCACTGGCGCTCAGAACTGAAGGGAATTTCGGCCGCGCGGCGGTAGCGATTGCGCAGGCCGAAATCGTCGATGCCATCTTTTGCGGCCACCACCAGCAGGGCACCTTCGGTGGGATCGCCCAGGATGTCCCAGGCACCCTGGGGATCCCTTTTCAACTCGGCATCGCTGCAGAGCACCCCGGCCTGCAGCAGCAAGGTGCGCCCTCCCTGGGCGCAGCCGGCCGTGCTGCCTTCAGGGGGCTGCAAAGCCATTTCGGAAAACTCGCCAGCGGGCTCATACCCCAGTCCACTCACCGCAAAGGCGCTGGAGCCACAGAGCAAGTGCTGCACCACCTGGCGGTTCTGGGTGAGGGTGCCGGTCTTGTCGGAGCAGATCACCGTGACCGAACCCAGGCTTTCCACCGCCGGCAGCCGGCGGATCAGGGCGGCGCGCTGCACCATGCGCTGGGTGCCGATCGCCAGGGTCACCGTGATCACCGCGGGCAACCCTTCCGGCACGATCGCGACCGCCATCGACAGGGCCACCTCCAGCAGATCGAGCAGGGGCTGGCCAAGGCACCAGCCCAACACCATCACCACGGCCACCAGCCCTAGGGAACTGACCACCAACACCTTGGCCAAACCATCCAGCCGCTCCTGAAGAGGTGTGGCTTCGCCACCGGCAGCATGGATCAGCTGGGCGATCTGGCCCAGTTCGGTCGCCATGCCAGTCGCCGTAACCACGGCCACGGCGCGCCCGCGCACCACGTCGGTGCCCTGAAACAGGCAATTGAGCCGTTCCAGCACCGGACACGTTGGTTCAAGCAGCTGATCGGCCTGCTTGAACACGGCCTCTGCTTCCCCCGTGAGGGCCGCCTCACGGACAGCCAGATCAGCCCCCTCCAGCAGGCGCGCATCGGCGGGTACCCGATCGCCCGCTTCCAAACGGATCAGATCCCCCGGCACGAGCTCCTCACTCGAGAGCCGCTGCCATTGGCCATCCCGCCGCACCTGCACCATCGGCTGGGCCATCTCGCGCAGGGCCAACAGCGCCTGCTGGGCCCTGCTCTCCTGCAAATAGCCGAGCAAGGCGTTCAAACCCACGATCAACACAATCGCGATCGCATCTTTCGGGAAGGACTTCTCCACATAGGCCACCCCTGCCGACACGGCAGCCACGGCCAACAACAGGAGCAACATCACGTTGCTGAACTGATCGACCAGGATCTGCCAGGTGCTGCGACCCGCTGCCAAGTCGAGCCGGTTCATGCCCAAACGGGCCAGGCGCTCAGAGGCTTGGTCCGTGGTTAACCCTTGGTCACTTCCATCCAGTTGGCGCAGACAGTCGCCGGACTGAAGGCTGTGCCAGGCAGGCATGAACGGGGGCCGAAGACCCATGGCCAGACGCTAAGGACAAGGTGGGTGAACAACGGGTCTGGTGAACAAGAATCGCAAAGAGAGACTGATCACGATCCCCCTCGAAAATCACGCCTGCTGCTGCTGCTGGCGGTACCAACGCAGGGCTCCCCAGGCAACGGCGATGAGCGCCACAGGCAAGACAACCACCAAGACCACAAGCCGAAACTCATCCGCCATGGAGGGGGCGGCATGGCCGAGCAACTGATCCACGAGGTAAAGGAGATAGAGGCCCATCAACAGGGCCCCTTCCAAGCGGGAAATCACGCCGCGACTCCAAAAAATGGGCAGGCAGACCAGGGTGGTCGCCACCATGATCGGGAAATCGCGGGCAAGCATCACGGGATCAACCCCCAGACCACGGCCGCCGGACACAACGCCACAAAGGCCCAAGATCACCAACTGATTGAGCAGATTGCTGCCCACCACATTGGCGATGGCGATGTCGGCTTTACCCCGGTAGGCAGCCACCAGTGAGGTGATCAACTCCGGCATCGAGGTGCCGGCAGCAACGATGGTGAGACCGATCACGGTTTGGCTGACTCCCATCGCTTGGGCGGCGGCAATCGATCCCTTCACCAACAACTGGGAGCCCGCAACCAGCAACACCAGGCCGATCGCCAATTTGGTCGCCGCAACCGCAGGGGTCGCGGCACCGTCGGGATCCACCTCTTCGGCCGCTGACGCTGGCTCTTCACTGGCGCTGCGAAGCTCCCAAAGCAGATTGATCACAGCGCCGGTGATCAAGGCCAAGCCTGCAACCCAGGTGAGACGCCCTCCGGAAGCCAT
>JBEDHM010000173.1:0-9758 GCA_041174105.1 Cyanobacteriota bacterium
GTTCAACCCAGCCTGCCTCACACTTTTGATAGCCGGCCGACAGGCGCCCACTGGCAAAGCCTCGCCTTTCGGGTGATTGGTCACAATGGCCCGTGGTTGAGCGATCTTTCTTGCCGCGGTCTTTCCAGCTTCCCGATACGCGCCTGCAAACGCGCCCTGTGCTGGTGATCGCCAGTGGGAATGCCCACAAGGTGGCCGAAATCGGGGCGATGCTCGATGCGGTGGATCTTGAGGTGCTTCCCCAGCCGGAGGGGGTGGAGGTGGAGGAAACCGGCAACAGCTATCTGGCCAATGCGCGGTTGAAAGCCGAGGCGGTGGCCCGGCTAACAGGCCATTGGGCCCTTGCGGATGATTCGGGTTTGGAGGTGGACGCCCTGGGCGGTGCACCAGGTTTGTTTTCGGCCCGCTATGCCCCCACCGACCACGAACGGATCCACCGCTTGCTCCAGGAGCTGGGATCCAGCCCCTATCGCAGCGCCAGTTTCAACAGCGCCATGGTGTTGGCCAATCCGCAAGGCGAGGTGGTGTTGGAGGCCCAGGGCATCTGCCGGGGCGAAATTTTGAGCGCGCCTGGAGGCCCTGGCGGTGGTTATGACCCCATTTTTTGGGTGCGGGAAGCGGGCATGACCTATGGCGCCATGCCCGACCATCTCAAACACAAGCTCGGTAGCCGCGGCAAGGCAGCCAAACAGATGGCTCCAGGCCTGAAGCGCTATCTGGGTCTGGGCTGAAAGCCAGCTGAGCCCCCTAGCTGGCGGATTGGTTGATGCTGTTGATGGCCCGCATCGCCGCAGCGGCGGCCTCCTCCACATCCCCCTCCTTGCCGGCCAGGGTGAGCCTGCCGAAGGCGCCCACCGCTTTCACGTCCACCACGGTGATGTTGGAGGCTTTCTCGGCTTCATTGGCGGCGATCAACACGTAACCAGCCGGTTCGGTCTCGAGGATGAACATGCTCATCCCGGACTGGATCATCGAACCGCGACGGTTTTGGCGGTTGATCAGCACGGCGTGGTCGGGGGTGATGGCGCGAATGATTTCGGTCCAGCTCACCTCACAGCGGCTGCGGCGTTCGATGCTGCTGCCGATCGCTTCGAGCACCACGTCACCGGAGTGGAGCACGTTGCTCTGGTCACGGTGGTAGAGGGCGAGCGAACCAAAGGCCCGCTCCACGATCATCTGGCCCAGCCGGACCGTGCTCGCCTTTAGGGCGATATCGGTGACCCGATGCACCGCCATGCCCGGTGAGACTTCCAGCCACAGACAGGCATCGCCAGGGATGGGCAAGAACCCCTGGGACACCGTGCCCATGTAGGCGGCCAGCTGGGGTTGCAGCGAATCGAGAAAGACGTAGGTCCGCAGTTCAATCGACTGCACGTGGCTCGATTGACGCTTGATCCGGGACCCTTCGCTGTCGGTGGTGATGACGCAGCTGGCGCCGGCGCTGTCGTTGCCGAGGTTGGTGCCCGTGATCGCGGTGGTTCCCGTGATGGCTGCACCTTGGCCCCGAGAGCGCGGTGGTGGCAGCGAGCGGGAGGGCATTCAGGGGCTAGCGACGGCGTCGAACGAGGCGGGGGCTTGGGTTTGCTCTGGCATGCCCCGCAACGGCGAGCCCAGCGCTGGCTTGAGATGGCGGGATCTTACCGCCCGCCTTGGGGCCCCTTGCCCCGCCGGGCTGAGCCGGTACCGTCCGCCCAACGTTGATGGGACGTTCATGGCCTCCAAACGCACAGCTTCAGCATCCACCTCCTCGGCCCAGGCCGAACCGATGCCTTCCCAGGCGGCAGCCCAAGCGATGCCGGAGTGGATGGCCCAAGCCACGGCCGATGGGGTGAAACCCGAGCAAGCCCTGGCCTTGATTGGCCTTGGCCTGCTCCAGAAGATGTCTGGCCCTGGCCAGGAGCAGCCCTGGGTCTGGAGCGAAGCCGATGATGGCGGCACGGCGGACCTGGCCGCCCTGCGCCAACGCCTGGAGTTGATTCAGATTGCGATCAACACCGCGGCTCCCCTCAGCACCGCCGAAGTGAGCCATCTGATGGGTGCCCGCCCCGGCTCTGCGGTGGTCTCCCGCGGCGGTCTGACCGCACGCCGCGTCAGCCGCAACGTCTGGACCCTGAGCCGCAGCAGCGAGGACAGCGACCGGGGCTTTGCCGGTGGGTTTGGCGGTGACGGCTTCCGCCGCCGCCTCTAGGCCGCTGGGGAGAGTCCCACCAACCGCAGCGAGCAATCCCAAACCCCCTGGGCGGTTTCCGGATTGCTTGCTTTTTCTGAGAGTTGTTGGCTGAATTGCTCACCGCCTTTTTTCTGGCGATTGCCCCAGCTCCAGTGCACCCCTGAGGTGTCAAAGGCGGGATCCGCCACCACCTGGGCCACCCGTTCGCCGGCAAGGGCTTGGCTCACGTAGCCGCCGGTGATCTTTTTCTGGAACCAGGGGAAGATGGTTTGGAACGCCCGCGGCGTGTCGCGGAACAGGGGCGTGTCGGCCACGCAACCTGGGTAGAGCGAGCTGAACACAATCCCGGTCTGGCCATGGAGCCGGCGGTGCAGCTCCTGGGTGGTGATCATGTTGCAGAGCTTGCTGTCCTTGTAGGCCTTGCCCGGCTTGAACGGCTTGCCATTGGCCATGGCGATGGGGGCCCGAAAGCCCGCTTTGAATCCGGCCAGATCGCCCAGATCGGCCGGGGCCGGGATCGGGATCTTGCCGCCCAGTTCCTCGGAATTGGCGGTCACCGTTCCCAGGATCACCACCCGGCGGGAGGGATGGTTGGAGCGTTGGATGTCGTCGAGCAGCAGCTGGATCAACAGGAAATGGCCCAGGTGATTGGTGGCCATCGAGAGCTCATAGCCCTGGGGGGACCATTGCGGCTGCTTCAGCCTGGGGCGGTAGATGGCGGCGTTGCAGACCAGGGCATCGAGGGGCCTGCCGATGGAGGCCACCAGGGTTTCGACCCCCACGCGCACACTCTCGAGATCACCGAGATCGATGCGCAGGTGATGGAGCGGGCCGGAGGGAATCCCCGCAGCCTCGGCGGCCTCGGCCGCCCGCACCGGATCACGGTTGGCCGTCACCACGGTCCAGCCCCGATCCACCAGGGCCTTGGCGGCATTGAGACCGACACCGGAGGTGGTGCCAGTGATCAGGACCGTTCCGGGGCTGGAAGGGGAGGCCATGGAGCTCTGCCGTGCTGCAAAGGGGCCTCAACTTACGGGGTAGGGGCCCTCAGCGCTGGCCCTGCCACACGACCCGCAACCTATTGGGGGCAATCCATTGGTTTTGCTCGCGGATCAGCTGTTGCTCACCGCCAACGGCAAACAGTTGGTCGAAGCGATCGCGGGCCTTGCTGAGTTTGCTGCTTTCCAGATCGAGCACCGCCTTGAGTTCGCCTTGGCGCTCCATGCGCTCCTGGTAGGCCACGCCCAGGCGCAGCAGGCTGACTCCCGTCAGCACCACCAGGCTGAGCTTGACGGTGAGACCGACCAGGCTGCAGAGCAGCTCTTGGCGCTCAGACGACAGACTGAGCAACTGGCCATCGCTGCCAAAAACGGCCTGGGCCCCGGGCACCAACGTGGGCAGTTTTTGGCTTTGCCGCTGCCCTCCAGACGGGCCTGCAGGCCGGCCAGCTCGCTGGCTTGGCCGGGCCTGGCGCTTGCTCTGATGGGGCGCCTGGCGGCTGGCTCGCGGGGCTTGGCTCAACGGACTGGGCTTTGGTCGATGGAACTCCATGCCTTCTAGCGGCAGATTGCCCAGCAGCCAAGGGGTTGGAGCTGGAGCTTCAGGCTTTGTACAGGCTGAAGGCCAGACGCACGGCGAGCACTCCGGCATGGGCAGCCACCACCAGGGCAATCAGCACTTCGGCTTGGTTGAGGGAAGAGACCATGGTGGAGCTGATCGCAGCAATGACTCCCCATTCTTTGGCCTGATCGCGGTTACGGTCCAGGGTCGTGAGCGTTGCTGTTACAGCTCTTGATGGCCGATCCCAAGACGTCTTCCCCTCCAAGCAGTGTGGTGATCAGCCCTGAAGCCATTCGCCAGAGGGATCTTGCCCCCCTGGCGCCTTGGATGGATCTTGATCCTGGGGCCTTGGTGCGCCAGGGCGATCGGCTGGTGCTCGACTTTGTCTGGCCCCGGGCGGCCGACGATCCGCGGGAGCTCTCGGAGATTCCCGAACTGCGGCTTTGGTCGCTGCGGGCCGACGCCCTTTGCCCCTGGTTGCCGCTGGTGCTCGAGCGCTCCAGCGGCCAGTTGACCCGCCATGTGGCGATGCTGCTGCCCCACGGGTTTCGTCGCAGTGAGGGGATCCGCTTTGCCCCAGAGGCCCTGGAGCTCTGGATCACCCATCGGCTGTTTGGGCTGGATGGCTGGGCCCAGGCCCATGGGTTGCCATGCCGTCAGGGCTTAACCCAGATGGCTGCGGTGTTGGGTTTTGAACTGGATGCCACGTTTTGGCACGACCTCCCCGGCTGAGGCCATGGCTGAGCACCCGCTGCCAGGGTCTTTGGCTCCCCGCCTGTTGCCCACCCTCCAGTTGGCTGGGGCCTGGCAGATGGCCATCGATCGCTGGCTGCTGGAGCAGGGCCGGCCTGCTTTTCGGTTGTATCGCTGGTCGGGTCCCACCCTTTCGCTTGGTTTCCATCAGCACCAGTTGATGCCCCACTGGCCGTCGTTGGCGCGCCAGGGTGTGATCGATCTGGTCAGGCGCCCCAGTGGGGGCCGCGCTGTTTTGCACGCTGGGGAGCTCACCTATGCGTTGATTTGGCCCAATCCTGGGCTGGCCCGCAAGGAGGCCTATCGCCGCAGCTGCGCCTGGCTGCAGTTGGCCTTTGCCCGGTTGGGCCTGCCCCTGCAGTTCGGTGATCAGGCCGTGAGCTTGGAGCGCAGCAGTTGTTTTGCCACCAGTACGGCCGCCGATTTGGTGCATCCCGGCGGCCTCAAGCGCATCGGCAGCGCCCAGCTCTGGCGGCAGGGATGCCTGTTGCAGCACGGCTCGATCCTGATTGAGCCGCCGATGGCTCTTTGGCAGGAGGTTTTTGGTGCTCCGCCTCCGGCCCTATCCCCCCTGTCCATCGATGCAGGCACCCTGGAGCACCGCTTGCTGGACGCCGCTCGGGAGGCCCTCCCCATGGCGCTGGGTGATTTTGAGCCCCTGCTCGAATCGGAGTGGGAGCAGATTGGGGGGCGCCTTGCCGACCATCACTGGGAGGTCGGGCCAAGCGGCCTGGTTTCCACCTCCCCGCTGGCCAGCATGGTGCGCACCACCTGGGGGAGCCCCAATCCCAGGGGGTAGGTGTTCTGGCGTCGGGCCATCTCCATGAGTGGTGGAGGCAGGCGCAAGCCCAGTTTGGCCAGAACAGCGGCGCCGAGCTCGGGGCGATCCAGGGTGCCGCTGGGAAGTCCAGCGGGGCTGAGGACCAAAAGCCTGGAAGCCGCGCTGTCCTCCAATTGCTGGACCGCTTGCCACAGGGGTGCCCCCTCCGCAATCGATGGCAGGTTGGCGAGGGGCTGCAGGTGGTCGCCGATGCGGTCGGTATCCCAACGCTGCACTGGGAGCTGCTGCAGGGGGCCATCGTCGATGAACCCCTTCCATCGGCCCCCGTCACACACCAGCAGCCAATCGGCGGGGCCGATCGCCTGGGTGTCGTCCAGCCGCCGCTGGCTGAGTTCGCGCAGGGAGCTTTGGGCTTCGAGCACACGAAAGCGGCGTCCGGCGGCGTCACTCACCCGCAGCTGCTTGAGAATCGCTTCCAGGGCCAACACCTGGGCTTGATTGCGGGAAGCCCCCAGGCCAAACCAGCCCAGCAGCATCAGCCAGGCGCCGCTGAGGCCTGCACCGCGGAGGAGCAACACGGTGCCAAGGCCAATCGCCATCAGGGCGAGAAAGCGGCCGCAGCTGTTGGCCACTTCCACCCCGCGGCGATGGCTGCCACTGATCTGCCAGACCAGCGCCTTCACCACCAATCCCCCATCCAGCGGCAGACCGGGCAAGAGATTGAACAGCCCCAGGATCAGGTTAAGGCCCCCCAATTCACCCACCATCTCGCCCAGCACCGGCGAGAGATGGCTGGCGCTGTGGATGTTGGCCAGCAGGGCAAGGCCCAGCGCCAAACTCACGGCCGGCCCTGCGATGGCCACGGCCAGGGCACCCCAGGGGGAGCTGCACTCCCGCTCCACCTTGGCCACACCACCCATCAGGAACAGGGTGATGCTGCTCACCTTCACGCCCTGGGCCAGGGCCACCAGGGAATGGCCCAGCTCATGCAGAAGCACCGAAACGAACAGCAGCAGAGCCGTGACCAGACCCAGGCCCCATTGCCAAGCCGCTGGTAGGGACGCCCGGGTGTTCAGACCCGCTGTTTGGGCGTATTGCTGGGCAAAGGCACTGGTGGCCAGCAGCAAGATCACAAACCAGCTGGGGTGCACCCGAATCGGTATGCCCCGGATCTTGAGTATCTGCCAACCCTGATCCACGCGCCAGTTCCATCAGTCCGGCTTGGGCCCGGATGCCAGGACCAATCCTAGAAAGGACACCTGAACCTGACGGGTGGGGTGTCCCCTGGCCGGCTCCCCCTCTTCGTAACCGCCGATGGCTGATCCCAGGCCCCAACTCAAGATCTGCGGCCTCACCCAACCCACCCAGGCGGAAGCCGTGGCGGCCCTGGGGGTGGATGCCATGGGGGTGATCGCGGTGGAGGGATCGCCGCGATTTGTGGCCCAAGAGCGGCGGA
Source organism: Cyanobacteriota bacterium (assembly GCA_041174105.1). Taxonomy (GTDB): domain Bacteria; phylum Cyanobacteriota; class Cyanobacteriia; order PCC-6307; family Cyanobiaceae; genus Cyanobium_A. The sequence goes on from JBEDHM010000173.1 coordinate 6,721, forward strand.
TGGAGCTGTTTGCCGCCATGGCCGCCCAGGCGCCTGGCTGCCAGGGGGTGCTGGTGGTGGCCAATCCCGAGGATGCCGATTTGGCTGGTCTGGATCCGCGGTGGGGGCACCGTGTGCTGCAGTGCCATGGCAATGAAAGCCCCGAGCGCTGCAGGGCCCTGCGCCAGATCCTGGGCTGTGCGGTGTGGAAGGCGTTGCGGATTCGCCGGCCTGAGGATTTGGCGGTGGCCCAGGCCTACGCCGAATCGGTGGATGCGCTACTGCTCGATGCCTGGGTGCCCGACCAACTGGGCGGCACGGGTCACCGAATTCCGATCGAGTGGTTGCAAGGGGTGTCCTTCCCGCTTCCCTGGTGGTTGGCTGGAGGCATTCGGGCCGATCGGGTTGCCGAGGTGCTCGCCCAGCTCAGCCCCCACGGCTTGGATGCTTCCAGCGGGGTGGAGAGGGCTCCGGGGGACAAGGATCTGGAATTGGTGCGGGCGTTACTCGCCGCCGTGCAGTCCAACCGCCAAGATCAGGGGGCTTAAGCCCTGTTGTCGATGGCCGGCCTGCGTCGTTCTTTGCCCCTAGCCCTCGCCCTGATGGGTGGCGCGGCCGCTGTCACCGTGGCGTTGGACCCGGCCCAAGGCCTGGCCCAGGACATGGTGGGCTGTCAGATCGTGGATGGCTTGCTCTCCTGTGTACCCGGGGTGAGCCCCCAGCCCCAGGCCCAGATCAAGGCCCTGCGCTCCCAGATCGCCACCGATCTTCAGCTGGAAGGAACGGTGCAGCAGCAGATTGATGGGCTGCAGCAGATGGTGCTTTCAGGCCAAGCCCGCGAAGGCCAGTTGCTCCAAGCCAGTCTCACGGCCGATGCCCTGGCTGGTGTTTCGCCGAGCGCCTTTCACTGGTATCGCCTGGCCCCTGGCTCGAAGCAATGGGTGCTGATCCAGGGAGCCACCGGTCCCACCTACGCCCTGCAGACCAGTGACGTGGGCGGCCAGGTGATGCTGGTGGTGGCCCAACCAACCCCTACGGGCAGCACACGCCAGGCCACCCCAGCGGTGGGTCCGATCAAGGCTGCTGGAGCGCCCTGAGCAGCCCAGGCCTCCGGAAGCCCGGAGGGACGCGACCGCTTGGGTTTAGTTGATCAGCAGGCTTTCCTGCTGTTTCACCAGTTCAAAGAACTCGGCTTTGAGGCTTGGGTCGTGGCGGAAATCCCCGCGCACGATCGAGTTGACCATGCTGGTTTGGGGTTCTTTAACGCCCCGCCATTTCATGCAGTAGTGCTGGGCTTTCACCAGGATGGCCAGACCCTGGGGCTCGCAGAGCCGCTCGATTTCATCGGCCAGGATCATCACAGCTTCTTCTTGGATGTGGGGCCGGGAGAACACCCAATCGGCAACGCGGGAAAATTTGGACAGACCAATCACCCGATCGCCAGGCTTGATCCCGATCCAGCAATTGCCGAGGATGGGAACCAGGTGATGGGAGCAGGCTGAGCGCACCGTGATCGGTCCCACGGTGTAGATCTCATCCAGCTTTTTGACGTTGGGGAAGCTGGCAATCTTGGGCTGGTGGTGATAACGCCCTTTGAACACTTCGTGCAGATACATCCGAGCGACCCGCTCGGCGGTTTCTTCGGTGTTGTGGTCGTTGTCAATATCAATGACCAGGCTGCGCAGCAGGTCACGCACCTTGCCGGCCACTTCAACTTCCAGTTGATCGAGTTCGCCCTCTGCCAGGTGCTCGGAGATGTTGTCGTTGGCCAGGTAGGGCACCCCGGCCGCGTCGAGCCGTTCGCGAATCCGCAGGCTGATCGGGGCGGGGCCTGCTTCCGGCGCCGTGGCGCGCGAGGGGAGGCTGGAAGGCAGGGTGGACGTCATGGAATAGCTCAAAAAGCGCCGGCAGCCGGCATGAGGGTGAGGTCTTCGACCACCTGGGTGGCGGGCTGTTGTGCCAGAACCAGCAGGGCTTCAGCCACCCGACCTGGGTCAAGCATGGCACGGCGATCGAAGTCACTGTGGACCGTTGCGCTGTCCCAAAGGGGCGTATTCACCGCACCCAGGGTGAGGGTGCAAACCCGAATCCCCCGGCTGCGCTCTTCCGCGGCCAGGTGGCGGCTGAAGGACACCAGGGCCGCCTTGCCCATGCCGTAGGCCCCCCACTCGGGAAAGGTGTTGTGGGCGGCGTGGCTGCTCACATTGATGATCAGGCCCTGGCCAGCGGCGCGCATGGCTGGCAGCACCGCCTGGCAGATCTGGAAAGCGGCGGTCACATTCAGCTGCAGCAGCCATTGCCACTGGCTCAGGGGCATCTCTGCCAGCAGACCCGTGTAGGCAGCTCCCGCGTTGTTGATCACCACGCTGGGCACCAGCCCACGCCCTAGCAGCTCGGCCATGGCGGGGGCGATTCCCTCGGCGTCGCTGAGGTCGATGCCTGCGGTTTCCACCCGAACACCTTGGGCCCGGCAGCTCTCGGCAAGGGCGTTGAGTTCGGGGCTGCTCTGGCCGCCTGCTGCCGGCCGCGCCAGCAGCAGCAGGTCGTAGCCGGCCTTGGCAAAGGCCTGGGCCGCGGCGGCCCCGATGCCCCGGGAGGCACCCGTGATCAATGCAGCAGCCAAGTCGGCCTGGATGGACTGGGGCGACCCTAGGCGCTGCGCGAGGGATCGGGGGTGCCGCTTTCCAGGAAGCGACCCATGCGCCGGAACTTGGCATAGCGCTGATCGAGCAACGCCTGTTCACCCAGTTGCTGCAGCTCGTGGAGTTGCTCCAGCAGGGCCGCTTTGAGGGTTTCGGCCGCCTGCAGCGGAGCCCAATGGTTGCCTCCGCAGGGTTCAGGCAACACGGTGTCCACAATGCCGAGCTTGAGCAGATCGGGGCCCGTGATTTTGAGGGCTTCAGCTGCCACAGGGGCCTTGGCCGCATCGCGCCAGAGGATCGAGGCGCAGGCCTCGGGGCTGGCCACGGTGTAGACGCTGTGCTGGAACATCAGCAGGCGGTCGGCCACGCCGATGCCCAGGGCGCCGCCGGAGCCGCCCTCGCCGATCACGGTGGCCA
>JBEDHM010000174.1:0-5456 GCA_041174105.1 Cyanobacteriota bacterium
GATGGGGGGCTGGTCCGTCCGTTCCGGCCCTCCCCAAGCTCACGACCCGCATCCCCGCCCGATCGTTCCAGCGCCCTCGCCCCAATGACCAGCTGGCTTCTGCTTGCCGAAGCAGGTGCTCCGGAGGGAGGTCTGTTTGACCTCGATGCCACCCTGCCCCTGATGGCAGTTCAGGTGGTGCTCCTCACCTTCATTCTGAATTCGCTGTTTTTCCGCCCCGTTGGTCGGGCTGTGGAGGAGCGCGAGAGCTTCATCACCACCAGTCGTGCCGATGCCAAGCAAAAGCTGGCCCAGGCTGAACGGCTGGAAGCCGACCTCAAGGCCCAGCTCAAGGACGCGCGTCAGCAGTCCCAGAAGCTGATCCAAGAGGCTGAGCAGGAGATGGATCGCCTGTATCGGGATGCCCTGGCGGCCGCCACGGCCGATGCCAATGCCTCACGAGAACAGGCCCGTCGCGAGATCGATGCCCAGCGCGATCAAGCGATGAGCCAGCTATCGGGCGATGCCGATCGTCTCGGTGAGCTCATTGTGTCCCGCTTGCTGGCAACGTCATGAGCCTTTGGATCTCCCACGCCATGGCGGGTTCGCTCCTGGCCACCCATGGTTCGTTTGGTTTCAATCTCAACCCGTTTGAGACCAACATCATCAACCTGGCGATTGTCATCTTCGGGCTCTGGAAATTCCTGCCCGGATTCCTTGGCAGCATTCTTGAGCGGCGCCGCAACACGATTCTCACGGATCTCAAGGATGCCGAGGATCGTCTGGCCCAGGCCACCACGGCCCTGAGCCAGGCCCAGGCCGACCTCGCCGCTGCCCAGCAGAAGGCCGAGCAAATCCGCGCCGACGGCAAGGCCCGCGCCGAGGCCCTGCGGCTCGACAGCGAGAAGCGCACCATCGAAGAGATGGCCCGCCTCAAGCAGGGAGCCCTTGCTGATCTCAGCGCTGAGGCGGCCCGGGTCACCGATCAGTTGCGCCGTGAGGCTGCCAACCGGGCGATTGAAAAAGCCCTGGCCACCTTGCCCGGCAAACTCGATGCGGCTGCCCAGGCCCGACTGATTGATCAGTCCATCAACACCCTGGAGAACGCCTGATGCCTCTCCTCAACGCGATTGCCACCCCCTACGCCGAGGCGTTGCTCCAGGTGGCTGAATCCCGCAGCGAAACCGACACCGTGGCCGAGCAGGCCAAGGGCCTTTTGGCTGTGTGGAATGGCAGCTCGGAACTGCGTCAGGCACTGGCTTCGCCGGTGCTTGAGCCCGAATCCAAAAAAGCTGCCCTGGCGAAGCTGTTCAACGACCAGCTCACCCCCTCCCTGCAGAACCTTTTGAAACTGCTGGCTGATCGCCAGCGGATCGCGGTTCTCGATGCCGTGCTGGTTCGCTTCCTGGAGCTCTACCGCGAACTGCGTCAGATCACCTTGGCCAAGGTGGTTTCGGCGACAGAGCTCACGGAGACCCAGCAACAGCAACTCAACCAGAAAGTGCAGGCCATCGCCGGCACCACCGCCGTGGAGTTCGACCTTTCGATCGACCCCAGCCTGATCGGTGGCTTCATCGTCAGCATGGGGTCCCAGGTGATTGATGCCAGCCTTTCTGGGCAGGTGCGTCGCCTTGGGCTGGCGCTGGCCAAGGTGGGCTAGTCCCACCTCCAGGCGACCCTTGGGTCGTGACCGCTCCGCTTCACCTCCTCCGCTTCCAAGCCTTTCCTTCCATCAGCCCCCCCGCGGGGACTTCCTCCCATGGTTTCCATCCGCCCCGACGAGATCAGCGCCATCCTCAAGCAGCAGATTGAGGACTACGACAAGTCGGTTTCGGTCAGCAATGTCGGAACCGTGTTGCAGATCGGCGACGGCATTGCCCGCGTCTATGGCCTGCAGCAGGTGATGGCTGGCGAGCTGGTGCAGTTCGAAGACGGCACCGAGGGCATCGCCCTCAACCTGGAGGATGACAACGTTGGCGTGGTGCTGATGGGCGAAGGCCGCGGCATCCAGGAAGGCAGCACCGTGAAGGCCACCGGCAAGATCGCCGCTGTGCCCGTGGGTGAAGCCATGCTGGGCCGGGTGGTCAATTCCCTGGGTCAGCCCATCGACGGCAAAGGCGACATCGCCACCACCGAAACCAGGCTGATCGAATCGATGGCGCCTGGCATCATCCAGCGCAAGTCGGTGCATGAGCCGATGCAAACCGGCATCACCGCCATCGACGCGATGATCCCCATCGGCCGCGGCCAACGCGAGCTGATCATTGGCGACCGTCAGACCGGTAAAACCGCCATCGCCATCGACACCATCCTCAACCAAAAAGGTGAGGACGTGGTGTGCGTCTACGTGGCGGTGGGCCAGAAGGCTGCTTCGGTTGCCAACGTGGTGGAAGTGCTGCGCGAAAAAGGCGCCCTCGATTACACCATCGTGGTGGCCGCAAACGCCTCTGAATCGGCAGCCCTGCAATACCTCGCCCCCTACACCGGTGCCGCCCTGGCGGAATCGTTCATGTACAAGGGCAAGGCCACCCTGGTGATCTACGACGATCTCACCAAGCAAGCCCAGGCTTACCGCCAGATGTCGCTGCTGCTGCGTCGTCCCCCAGGTCGTGAGGCCTACCCCGGCGACGTGTTCTATTGCCACAGCCGCCTGCTGGAGCGCGCCGCCAAGCTGAGCGATGCCATGGGCAAAGGCAGCATGACCGCCCTGCCGATCATCGAAACCCAAGCCGGTGACGTGTCGGCCTACATCCCGACCAACGTGATCTCGATCACCGACGGCCAGGTGTTCCTTAGCTCTGACCTGTTCAACTCCGGTTTGCGCCCCGCCATCAACGTGGGTATCTCGGTGAGCCGGGTGGGTGGTGCCGCCCAAACCAAGGCCATCAAGAAAATTGCCGGTACCCTCAAGCTCGAGCTGGCCCAGTTCGACGAACTGGCCGCCTTCTCCCAGTTCGCTTCTGACCTGGATGCCGCCACCCAGCAACAGCTGGCCCGGGGCAAACGCCTGCGTGAGATTCTCAAGCAGCCCCAGTTCAGCCCCCTGATCCTGGCCGAGCAGGTGGCCGTGGTGTACGCCGGTGTGAAAGGTCTGATCGACGAAGTGCCTGTGGAATCGGTTGTTCAGTTCTGCCGCGAACTGCGCGATTACCTCAAGACCAACAAACCCGATTACATCTCCAAGATTCAAACTGAGAAACAGCTCAGTGAAGAGTCGGAGGCCATCCTCAAAGAGGCCATCAACGAGGTGAAGTCGTCCATGCTCGCTTCGGTCTGAGCAAGGGCATCCCTCATGGCAAACCTCAAGGAAATCCGCGACCGGATCAGTTCGGTCAAGAACACCCGCAAGATCACCGAGGCCATGCGCCTGGTGGCGGCCGCCAAGGTGCGCCGTGCCCAGGAGCAGGTTCTCCGCAGCCGTCCCTTTGCGGACCGGCTGGCCCGGGTTCTCGAAAATCTCCAGTCGCGTATGCGATTTGAAGATGCCGATGCTCCCCTGCTCGAGCAACGCGATGTGGCCACCATCACCCTGTTGGCGGTGACCGGTGATCGCGGCCTGTGTGGCGGCTACAACGCCAACATCATCAAGCGCACTGAGCAGCGCGTGGCCGAGCTCAAGGCCCAGGGCTTCGCCGTGGACCTGGTGCTGATCGGCCGCAAGGCCATCACCTACTTCCAGAACCGCGCCAAGCTCTACACGATTCGTGCCACGTTCACCGGCCTCGAGCAGGTGCCCAGTGCCAAAGAAGCGATGGGTATCGCTAGCGAGGTGCTGGCTGATTTCCTCTCCGGTTCCACCGACCGGGTCGAAATCATCTTCACCAAGTTCATCAACCTGGTGAGCTCCAAGCCCGTTTCCCAGACGCTCCTGCCCCTGGATCCCCAGGGCATTGCCTCGGCGGATGATGAGATCTTCCGTCTGACCACCAAGGACGGCCAGCTGGGCGTGGAAGTGGGCAGCAGCCCCAATGCGCAGCCCAAGCTTCCCTCCGACATTGTGTTTGATCAGAGCCCTGATCAATTGCTCAATGCCCTGTTGCCGCTGTATCTGGAAAACCAGCTGCTGCGTTCACTCCAGGAGGCGGCTGCCTCGGAATTGGCCAGTCGGATGACGGCCATGAACAACGCCAGCGACAACGCCAAGGCGCTCGCCAAGACCCTCACCCTCGACTACAACAAGGCCCGTCAGGCTGCGATCACCCAGGAAATCCTGGAGGTTGTGGGCGGCGCCGCGGCAATGGCCTAGGGCCATTGCCCCTGGGCCCTCAGCCATCCGGCTGACCATCTTTCGTTTACTCACCCCCTGTTGCTGACGGCCGTTCCCCGCATGGCGGGTTTCTGGCTCTGTCGGCAGCAGGGTTTTTTGTTGGTTCGGGCGTTCTCCCTAGCTCGGCGTCAGGATGGCAGGCATGGCAGACATGCAAGCGAAGTCCGCAGGAGAACCCAACTCGGCCGTGTTTGGCGCCTTGGCCTTCGAGCCGTTGTTTCCGGTGGCGCTGGGGCGGGTGCAACTGGCGCCTGATCCTTTGGACACGGCCCTGCAGCTCCAGGCGATTGCTGAGCTACGGGGTGAAGCCAACTCCAACCCCGATCCCGGCTGCGCCTGGACCGGCGATCTCCATGGCGTTTGGCAGTTGCATCGCCATCCGGCCTTTTCGGCTCTCGTGGATCAGCTGTTGGTGCATGGGCGCACCTATCTGCAGGGGTTGGGCTTTGACCTGGCGCAGGTGGCCTTGCATCTCCAACGCTGTTGGCCGGTGGTGAGCGGCTGGGATCAGGTGGTGGGTCGCCACCATCACCCCAATGCCCATCTCAGTGCGGTGTACTACCTCAATGGTGACGGCACAGGCCGGCAGGGGTGCCTGCGCCTGTTCCCCCACCGGCAGCTCAATGAATTGGTGCCGGGTTTGGCGGTGGGCCACGGCGGCCCCTTGGCCTCGGGCGACCCGTTGGCATCGGGCGCCTGGAACGCTCCCTGGATCGACGTGGCGCCCCAGGCGGGTCTGCTGGTGCTGTTCCCATCGGCCCCGGACCATGCGGTGTTGCCCAATGCCGATCCCGATGACACCCGGTTTTCGATCAGCCTGGATCTGGTGCTCACGGCGCCGGAGCTGGCGCCAGGGGAAGCGTCGCCCGAATATCTGGCGCCCCATCCCAGCCAGTGGCAAGCGGTGTGAGACCGCCTGGGAGAATGGTGCCGACACGGCCAGCTCCAGAACCTCTCCCCTGTGACCGACTCCTCCGCCTTCAGCGTGATCTGCGAGATCAACGGCCAACATCACACGTTTTCCTGCAGCGCTGACCAAACCGTGCTGGCCGCTGCCGAGGCGGCGGGCGTGGTGTTGCCGAGTTCCTGCTGTTCTGGGGTTTGCACCACCTGTGCGGCGTTGATCACCGAGGGCAGCGTGGAGCAGGGCGATGCCATGGGCGTGAAAGCTGAGCTGCAAGAGCAGGGCTACGCGCTGCTGTGTGTGGCT
>JBEDHM010000175.1:0-7187 GCA_041174105.1 Cyanobacteriota bacterium
CGGCGCTGTGGGCGTCACCGCCGGGGTCGTTGATGTGGACGATCGCGATGCCAGGGCGGCCCCACAGGGCACGGAACACCAGCCGGCCGATACGGCCGAAGCCGTTGATGCCGATGCGCACGGGGGCCATGGAGCAGGATCCTGATCCAGCAAATTTACTTGATGCATCAACCTCGCTTGATGCATCCACGGGTCTGATGGGTTTCGCCTTCGCCTTGCGCTTCCTGCTATGCAGGGCTGATCGGTTGCTCGAGTGGGTGTGCTCTCCTCAAGTTCGGTGATGGCGCAGGCATCGGGTGAGCTCACGAGCGATCAGGCCCGCCAGCTGCTCAAGGCCCTGGCCGATCCCCTACGCCTGCAGGTGATGGAGGCTCTCTCCGGCGGTGAGCGCTGCGTCTGCGATCTCACCGGCGATCTGGGTCTGGCCCAGTCGAAGCTCTCCTTTCACCTCAAGGTGCTCAAGGAGGCCGGGCTCCTGGCCGATCGCCAGGAGGGCCGCTGGGTCTACTACCGGCTCAAGGCGGAGCCGCTCGCCCAGCTGCAGCTGTGGCTGGCGGAGCTGACCCGCGGCTGCCAAACCCCAGCGCTGCCCTGCTGCTGACGGACGGTTGCTGTGGTCAATCACCTGCTGTGGTCAATCAGCAGATACGCATCAATGCCTTCCCAGCGCTGACTGGCCTGATTAGCGTGCCGGCACCTGGGCTGGGAGGGATTTCGTGGATATTCACCGCCCGCCTGTGAGTGATCGGCTGGCTGCGTTGATTGCCCCCCTCGCCGTTGATCGCCGGCGCCATGTGCTGGCCATGGCCAGGCGTGCAGCCAGTTGGGATGCCTTTGTGGCCGAGTTGGCAGCGGGCGGCTTCCCCTTGCACCCTCGGGCGGTTGAAGCGGGTCTGGCGCCGGCCGCCGATCGGGCGGCCTGAGCTAGAGCGCCGTTGAACCCACGAGGGCTTGTCAGCCGGCGGCCTGTTGGGCCTGCACCTCTTTGGCCGTGTCGCTGAGATGCTCAAACACGCCAGCCAGCACCTGGCTCACCTCAGCGGGCAAGCTCACGTCTGGCACCGATTGGGCAGCGAGCAGCACCATCGCGCAGGCATCCACCAGAGCTGAGGCCTCCTGGGCATTGAGGCTGATCAGGTGCTCGTTTTCGAGGTGGGTGACGCGCAAATGGGCTCGGCTAGTTCAAAAAATGTATAGAGGAATACAACTTGCGGCAAGCTCCCACCGCTTTGTCTTCCACTTTCAGCCTGCGCTTTGGGCGCGGCTGCGTTGACGGCCGCCCCCATCGTTCCTATCGAAGGGGAGCCCCTTCCTTTGCGCCGAGCATGGCCCTGCAAGCGTTTCGCGATGAACTGGAAGCCACGGCGGCGGCCCTGGCGGCGCCGGGCACGGGGTTGCTCGCCGCGGATGAATCCACCGGCACGATCGGCCAGCGCTTTGCCGCCATCGCCCTAGAAAACACCGAAGAGAACCGCCGGGCCTACCGCACCTTGCTGGCCACAACCGAGGGGCTGGCAGAGCACATCAGCGGCGTGATCCTCTACGAAGAAACCCTGTTTCAAGCCAGCAGCCCCGATGCCACCGGCGTTGCCACGCCGATCGTGGAGCTGTTCAAGCAGCAGGGCATCATCCCCGGCATCAAGGTGGATCAGGGGGTGGAGCCACTGGCGGGAGGGCTGGAGGGCGAAAGCTGGTGTACCGGGCTGAAGGGCCTGGAGGAGCGCGCCGCCCGCTATTACGCCCAGGGTGCCCGCTTCGCGAAATGGCGGGCCGTGCTGCGGATCAGTGCTGGTGGCTGCCCCTCGGAGCTGGCGGTGCGCGAAAACGCCTGGGGGCTGGCCCGTTATGCCCGCACGGTGCAGGAGCAGGGGCTGGTGCCGATCGTGGAGCCGGAGATCCTGATGGATGGCGACCACGACATCGTCACCACCGCATCGGTGCAGGAATGGGTGTTGCGCACGGTCTACGAAGCCCTGGCCCTCAATGGCGTGTTCCTGGAGGGCAGCGTGCTGAAGCCATCGCTCACCACGGCCGGTGCCGCCAGCATTCAGCGGCCTGGGCCAGAGGAGGTGGGGGAGTTCACGGTGCGCACCCTCTCGCGCTCGGTGCCGGCCGCCGTACCGGCGATTCTCTTTCTTTCCGGTGGGTTGAGTGAGGAGGACGCCAGCTGTTGCCTCCAGGCGGTGAACCAGGTGGCAGCAGCCGGCTTTGCCCCCTGGCACCTGGGATTTTCCTTTGGTCGGGCCCTGCAGCATTCGTGTCTGCAGCAATGGCGGGGCAGTGATCGGGCCGCCGGTCAGGCGGCCCTGTTGGCGCGGGCGCGGGCGAATGGGGCGGCCAGCCGCGGGGCCTACGTACCGGGTTCCGAGCCCTCGGATGACACAACCCTCTTCGTGGCCAACTACAGCTACTGAAGGGGGCTGACCTGCGGGGGAACCCCCGCCCCTCGGGCGTGGCGCAGCTCGGCCTGGCGGCGGTTCACCAGCCCGGGCACGGGGCCGTTGGGGCCATGCACCCAGCGCGGCAATTCCTGGGCCAGCACGGTGTTGGCGGCTTCCCCCGCTTTCAGGCGCCGCACCAGGGTGCTGCCTGAGAAGGCCGCTGCTCCCACGTTGAAGCAGAAGCTCACCAGGGCATCGCGCTGCTGGGCGCTCAGGCGGGGGGTCGCGATCCCGCTCGCCGCCAGGCAACGGTCCACGGCCGCTTCAAAGCGGGCGATGTCGCTGCGCAGCCAGGCCTCGGCCTGCTGCTGGCTGATCACCACACCCGGTTGCACCTCAGGACCGGTGTGGCCGTAGCCGATGGTCCAGGGGGCGCCACCACTGGCGGGGTCGGGATAGGCGCGCAGACGGCAGCCTTCGCAGGTTTGGATCAGGCGATAGCCGGCGGGCGTGAGGGCCATGGCAGGTGCAGGCAACGGACCTTTTAGGGTTCCGAGGCGCGTTGGCCAGCTGGCCCGGAACCCTATGGGGGTTGTTTGCCAATGCAGGCATGGATTGCCGCCGTTTGGTGGTGTGGATCGCCACCGGGATCCTGGGCTTTCAGGGACTCACCCTGGGCTTGGGGCTGTTGCACTGCTGGGTGTTGTCGTGGCGTGATCTGAATCGCCAGTCGCCGGTGCAGCCGGTGTTGCGGCTGTGTGACCCCAGCCAGCAGCGCATCGATGATGCCGTGACCCAGGGCATTGGCCTGTTGGCGGGCCTGGCCCTGGGCCATGCGGTGGCCTCGGAGCGGTTGCGATTGCGGGCTGATCGCTCTATTGAACGGGAGCAATAAAAAGGTTTTCCGTTATTGCGAGCGCCCCACTTGCCGTGCCGCCCATCTCCTCCATCCTGGTGGCGATTGCTTGTGGGGTGTGATTCCTCCCATCCATTCAGACATTCGCCGGCGCGTTCCGGAGCAGATCGCCGCCCTTGAACCACGCCTGGAGGGCGTCACGGTGATGGCCTGCACCGGCTCCTCCGATTTGCTGGGCCTGGCGTTGTTGGTGTATCGGCGCATTGACTGGTGGGCCAATTCGATCGGGGCGCTGTTGGCCCTCCCCATTCCGCCGGAAGGGCCGGTGCTTCTCGGTTGCACCGATGATCTGCCCGATGGCTCGGTGCTCAGCCTGGTGCAGCGTTTGCGCCAGCGCCTGGGCCAGCGCCCCCTGCAGGTGATCGCCGTGCTCGATGCCCGCACCGATGCCCTGCGTTTGCAGGCGCTGCAGCAGGAGGGGGTGCAGGCCTTGTGCTGCAAGGACGCCGTGGGCAATGGCCAGATGCTCACGGCCCTCACGGCCCTGCTGCATGGGGGATCCTTTGTGGATGCGGGGTTCGCGGCCCAGTTGCGTCAGCCGAGCCATTCCGGCAGCCGTTTTGGCAGCCCCAGTTGCCTCACCCGGCGGGAGCGGCTGGTGCTCGAACAGCTCAGCGTGGGCTTCAACAGCGATGAAATCGCCGATCGGCTGGCCCTGCGTCCCGACACGGTTCGCCGTTATCTGAGTGATGCCTACCAGAAGATCGGCGTGCGTGATCGCACCCAGGCCGTGCTGTGGTGCGTGGGCCATGGCTTGGTGAGCCAGCGCGAGCTGCAGCAGCTGTTTGCCGTGGATCCAAGGGGAGTAGCAGCAAGCGGGGATGGCCCAGCGGCACATCCAGCTCCAGCCCCCTAGCGCTGCTCAGCGCAATCGGATGGGCCAGCGGCAGCTGCTGGCCCACAAATGGCAGGTATTGGGTGATGCCGCCTTCCCGGCTGAACAGCACCATCTCGGTGACTGGGGCGATGGCCCGGATGCGCTGGCTGCTGCGCTGGATGGCGGCGAGATGGCTCACCTGCTCGGCGATGGCGGCCGGTAGGGCCAGGGGCATCCAAAAGCCCCGCTCGCAGGCATTGGTCAGGGCGTGGCGATGGTGGGGGCAGATCAGCAGTTGGGCATCCATGGCAATGGTGTGAATCGCCATTGTTTAAGGCAACTTTGCAATCTTCCCTACCCACATCCGTTCCCAGTTGGCGCACCCATCTGTGGCAGTTGGCTATCCATAGCTGTGGGGAATGGGGCTATCGGACCATGGTGACCTTCGAGTGCTGGCGAGGAGTTTGCGCTTACCAGGGAGCGCCGTGGGGCCTGGTTTCTTCCGTTTTTATTGCGATGGCGTGTTGGCATCTTTGATGGTGTTGTGATCGATTGGATCGCCATGGCTCGCTATCACCATTCCCACTCCAAGTCCAACCTTCAGCTCAACCCCCGGCCCAGGGTGATGGGCCACGCTGAACGTCACTTCGCCCTCACCCATCTCAATTTGGCCCGCCAGCAGGCCCATGCCTTTGCCCGCCGCCACGGGGTGGCGGTCGACGACCTGCTCGGGCCCGCCTATGAGGGCCTCTGCAAGGCCGCCTTGGGTTTTGATGCCAGCCGCGGCTGGAAACCCTCCAGCTACGTGGTGCCCAAGGTGAAAGGGGAGTTGTTGCACTATTTGCGCGATACCCGCTACCTGCCGCGCATCAGCCACCGGCTGCGGGAGCTCTGGCAACGGGGGCGCCGCTATCTGCCGTTGGCGCTTTCTGATCAGCAGATCGCCGAACGCTGCCACGTGAGCCTGGCGGAGTGGCTCGACTGCCGCCGGGCCTGCGGGTTGCCACCGATCAGCCTGGGCTGATTAGGCCGCCAGCAGGTGGTCGCTGGGGTGCGGGTGATGGGCGCTGTACTTGGCGTTCAGATACTCGCACTGCAGCACAAACAACTGGCGCTCTTCCACGTCGCTGCTCAGCACGTGGAGAATGTCTCCCTCTTTGGTGACCACGTCGTGATGCTGAATCCGCGAGGGATCCACGTTGAACCGGGCCACAAACCCGGAACGCAATCGATACAGATGGTGCATGGCTGGCCAGAGGCTCAGCTCGGTTGTACGGCCTGGCCAGCGGCGGTCAAGAGAAGAAAAGTGGAAGGTCTGGTTAGTGGCCCAACCCTCCGCAGCGTTGATGCTCGCTGTTGTGTTGCTGGAACGAGCTTTTGGGCCGTTGGGATCCGTTTTGCCTCAGTAACTTTTGCCTATTTCGAATAGTTCTCCAGGGTGTTGAGGCCCTTGCGCAGCAGTTCCTGCCCTTGATCGATCAGCCGTTGTTTGTCGCTGTGGAAGGTGCAGCTGGTGGTGCGGTATTGCACGGTGCGGCTGAAGGGCACGTACCAGAGCGCGCCGAGTTTGCAGAAGTTGCGGCCGTTTTTCTGGGGCACGCCCACCAGGGCATCCCCGCCCAGGCAGCGGTAACCGCCTTGGCCTTCCTTCATGCAGGGGCCCAGGTTTTTGAAGAACACATCCTTGCCCTGCAGCCGGTAGGTCTCGTTGGCAAAGCCGGCAAACGACACCGGGTTTGGGCTGAAGGGGGCCGCCAGGGCCGGCCCGCCCAGCAGGCCGCCGAGGGCCGCCAAGACCAGGGGAACAGGGCGCAGGCGTTGGGCCATCGAAACCACGGGCGTGTTGCGAGTGGAAGCTTCCCATTCTGAAGCCCGTCTGGGGTGCTTGTTTGTTGCACCTGACGGTGGGGCCGCCGAAGCTGGTGGGGCAGCCCCTTCAGCCGTTGGCCCCCGCCGCCCGATGACCCTCAGCTTCCGCGAACTCCAACAGCAATTGCGGCCGGAGTGGGGCCGGGAGCACGACGGCAATGGCGTCGATTTCGATCTGTTGATGGTGCCCTCGCTCACCATGGATCCGGCCCAGATGGCCCTGGTGACCGGCGCCCACCACTACGAGGAGCGCCAGTTGTTTTCCCTGATCCGGCTGCGGGATCCGGGCGTGCGGGCCATCTACGTGACCAGCAAGCTCCTGCCCGAGCTGGTGGTGGATGCGGTGCTGGAGCTGTTGCCCGGTGTGCCCACCTCCCATGCCCGCCGGCGCCTGCACCTGTTCGATGCCGACGACGCCTCCAACCGGCCCCTCACCGAAAAACTGCTGGAGCGGCCCGCCCTGTTGGCCCGCATCAAAGACCTCCTGAGGCCCGGCCGCAGCTTCATCGCTTGCTATGTGGTGACCGAGCTGGAAAAGCGGCTGTCGGAAGTGCTGCAGGTGCCGCTGCTCGGCACCGATCCAGCCCTGGGCTTCTGGGGCAGCAAGGCCGGTAGCCGCCAGCTGTTTGCCCGCTGCGGCGTGCCCCATCCGCCGGGAAGTGCCCTGGCCTACAACCTCGATGATCTGGCGGAAGCCACCGCCGAGTTGTGGGAAGCCAATCCAGGGCTGCGCCGCTGTGTGGTGAAGCTCAACGAGGGCTTCAGCGGCGAGGGCAATGCCCCCCTGGAACTCGAACCGCTCCAACTCGCTGGCGGCAGCGGCCCTGAACGGCGCCGGTTGATTCGCGCGGCGCTGGAGCAGTTGCCGATGCCGGCCGCCTCCTGGCGCCAGTTGGTGATGGAGAAAGGTGCCCTGGTGGAGGCCTGGCTGGAGGGCGGTGAAGCCCTCAGCTCGCCGAGCGTGCAGGGCACAATCCACCCGGGTGGTGCGGTGGAGGTGCTCTCTACCCATGAGCAGATCCTGGGGGGTCCGAGCGGCCAGACCTACCTAGGCTGTTGCTTTCCGGCTGCCGATGCCTACCGCTTGAAGCTGATGCGCCATGGCCAGGCGGTGGGTGAGGCCCTGGCCAGTGAAGGGTGCCTCGAGCGCTACGCGGTCGATTTCATCGCCCGCCGGATCAATGGCGCCTGGGACGTGCAGGCG
>JBEDHM010000176.1:0-3587 GCA_041174105.1 Cyanobacteriota bacterium
CAACTGGGTGGCCTTGGCAACGGCTGATGGCTCCCATGCCAGCGGGAGTGTCAAGTTTTGCGACTTCTGACCGGCGCGGCGCAGCTGTAGGCGGACTTTGCCACCGGAGTTGCACACACTCCACCCGGGCATGCCTGTGGTGGCACCTCGAAGACCTTGTTCCCAGGGTTTTTTGTGGGTCAGCGCTGGCACGGTTGCGGACCATATGCCGGGACCAAGCGACCCCGCTTTTGTGCATATTTTGTGCAAGGACACCCCCAGGAGTCAATCCGTGTTCCCTGGTGTTCCCTCACATCCATTGCGGCAACTCAAAAGCCGCTGCGGCGCATTGTCTCATAAACTTCTATCACCCAAATGACCCATGGGCCCTGGAAGGGGCCTTTTTAATGGCGCTGGATCGAGCGTGATCCCTCCTTAGGTTGGTGGCGATGACGGCAACCTTGAGCAATGCCCTGCGGGCACTTCAGCGGTGGCGCCACCACCTCACCGTGCCCCAGTTCACGCTGATCACCGGCTTGCTGGTCATTGTGGTGGGCACGTTTGTGCTGGCCTCACCGCTTTGTTCCAACGAGGCTGTGGGCCTGTGGGAAGCATTGTTCACCGTGACTTCAGCCATCACGGTGACGGGATTGTCGATCATTGTGGTCGACCGCGATCTCACGCTGCTGGGGCAGATCGTGCTGGCGGTGCTGATCATGATTGGTGGGCTGGGGCTGATGGCGATCACCACCTTTTTGCAGGGATTTGTTCAGGGCCGCTCCGGTCTGCGCAGCCGGCTCGATAAGGGCCGTGCCCTCGATGAATTCGGCGTGGGGGGGATCGGTCCCACGTTTAACAGCATCCTCTTGACGGCGTTCTGCGTCATGGGGGCAGGCACGCTGGTGCTTTATGTGTTCGGCTTCAGCGATATCACCCATCCGCTGCAAAGGCTTTGGGCTTCGCTCTTTCATGTGATCAGCGCTTACAACAACGCCGGATTCGGATTGTGGGAAGACAGCCTGATGGCCTATCGCGACAACCCAGTCGTCAACGGGGTGATCGCTTTGATGATTGTGATCGGTGGTATCGGTTGGCGGGTGATCAACGACCTCTGGGCCAACCGCCTGCGCCTGGGACGACTGCGTCGGCTCAGCCTGCACACCCGGCTGGTGCTACGTACCACCGTGCTGTTGATTGTGGTGGGGGCAGTGGGCCTGTTGATCACCGAGCAATTTGGGTTTCAGGCCAATGCCCTGGGTGATTTGGCTTTCTGGCAAAAGATTCAGATCACGCTGTTTCAGTCGATCACCACCCGCACCGCTGGCTTCAACACGATCGCGCTCTCGGCCGAAACCATCACCGATGCCGGATTACTGCTGATGATCCTGTTGATGTTCATCGGCGCCAGCCCCGGCGGTACCGGGGGCGGCATCAAAACCACCACCTTCGCGATCTTGATGGGGGCAACCCGCTCCACCCTCGAAGGCCGCAGTGATGTGTTGCTGCATCGCCGCCAGATTCCGGATTCCACCGTGCTGCGCGCCGTGGGCGTCACCCTGGCTTCACTGCTGTTCGTGGTGTTGATGGCGTTACTGCTTGGAATTGGCCCCACTGCCGAGGGGCTGCCTGGCCACCAGTCCTATGGCTTCATCGAGAAGCTGTTCACCTGCGTCTCGGCCTTCGGCACCGTGGGCCTTGATCTGGGGGTCACGGCCAACCTCAACCGTTGGGGGCAGCTGGTGCTGATGGTGGGCATGTTCGTGGGCAGGATCGGTATTCTTCTGCTGCTCTCGGCCTTCTATGGCAACAGGCGCCAGGTGCGGGTGGGCTATCCCCGCGAGGATCTCTATGTCTAAGAAACCTTCCGGAGCCGGCGTGGTGCAGTTGCTGGAGCAACAGCTTTGAACCAGTGGTGGCAGTGGGGCACAGAAGAGGGTGCTGGCCACGGAGGTTTTGCGGTGATCGGGGTGGGGCGCTTTGGATCTTCCGTGTGCGCCGAGCTGCTCCGTTCTGGCGCCGAGGTGCTGGCTGTGGACAACAGCCAACGGGCCATTGATGCCTTGCGCCAGATCGATGCCGCCATCGAAGCGCGGGTGGTGGACTGCACCGATGAGGAGGCGCTGCGGGCTGCGGGCGTGTTGGAGATGGAAACGGTGGTTGTGGCGATGAGTGAGCCGATTGAGGCCAGCATCACGGCCACCTTGATCTGCAAGGACGCCCCAGGAACCCGGGTGCGCCACGTGATCGCGCGTGCCACCAGCGATCTCCACATGAAAATGCTTCAACGGGTGGGAGCCGATCGGGTGGTGTTCCCCTCCAAGATGATGGGCAAGCGCCTGGGCATGGAGCTGGTGCGCCCCAACCTGCTGGAGCAGCTCCGCCTCGATGACCGCAGCTGCATCGAGGAGATCAAGGTGCCCCAGTCCTTCGTTGGCCAAACCC
Organism: Cyanobacteriota bacterium; assembly: GCA_041174105.1. GTDB lineage: Bacteria > Cyanobacteriota > Cyanobacteriia > PCC-6307 > Cyanobiaceae > Cyanobium_A. The sequence continues at coordinate 2,422 of JBEDHM010000176.1, forward strand.
TGCGCGACCTCAACCTGCGCAAGCACTTCAACGTCAACGTGCTGGCGGCCGGTCCCACTGGAAAGCTTCAGGTGAATCCGCCCGCCTCCCATGTGCTGGCTGACGGGGAGTTGTTGGTGGTGATGGGGGCCGAGGAGGCCCTGCGCAACCTGCCTGGCAGTTGAAGGCCAATCCGATGCTCAAGCCAGGGGCGGTCAAACGCAATCTCCTTAGGCAAACGCGGACCCCCGCCTTGATCGAGCGTCGTGGTTGATCTCGATACCCTCTCAGCCCTCGATGCCCTGCAGTGGTTACGCACGGGGGAGGACGTTGCCCAACGCTTCCCGTTCAGCCCAGCCAGCGTGAGCCGCTACTCCAAGCAGTGCCTCGATCTCTATGGCCTGGAGATGGAGCGGGTGGCGGGGGAGTGGACCCTGCGCGGAGATACCAGCCTGTTGATGCTGCAGCGCCAAGGGCACCAGCAGGCCCGATGGCTGGGGCGACGGCCGTTGCGGCTGGAGGCCACCTATTGGTCGGGGCCGTTGCTGTGCACGCCAACGCCAAAACCCTGGCTGCTGGGCCTCTCGAACATCGTGGGCGTGCCCCGAAACCTGCAGTTGCTCAGGGAGCGGGTGGTGGATGGCTGGCTCGGTGCCTTGCCGGATGTACCGGCTGCCGATGATCCCGATCTGGTGGCGATCCCGTTGTCCACGATGCCGGTGCACTTTGTGGCGGCTCCCGATCACCCCCTGGTGCGCTCGCCCCAGATCACGGTTGAGGACGTGGCCCGCTACCCCACCTTGGCCTTGCCGGAGAACGCCTATCCAATCGTGGAGAGGGAACTCAAGGCCCTGGGGTTGTGGAGTGATCCGGTGCGGATGAAGCGCTATCGGCGCGAGGTCTGGGAGGGGAAAACGGAAGCCGAGCTCACCATCGGCTATGGCACCGTGCTGAGCCATGAGGTGAGTGGCGGCCAGTTGCGCTTCTTACCCCTGCAACTTCCGTTTGTTTCGGGGGAGGTGCTGGTGGTGCGCCGGGAGTTCACTGACCAGCCAGCCCTGAAGGCCTTGGTGAACCATTTGCTCACCAGGCTTGGCGAATGGGCTGGCAAGTATCCGGAAATCGAGCTTGTGGCGCAAGCTTCCTGACTACAAAGATCGCAGTTCATTGCAGAAATAAAATATTAT
>JBEDHM010000177.1:0-4771 GCA_041174105.1 Cyanobacteriota bacterium
TGGCGCCGCTGCACAACGGTCCCGCCTTGGCCCTGGTGCGGGCGATGCAGGGCTGGCTGCCGCCGGCCACCGCGATGTGGGCCTGCTTTGACACCGCCTTCCACCACAGCCTGCCGGTGGAGGCCCGCACCTATGCCCTGCCCGAGAGTTGGCGGCAGCAGGGCCTGCGCCGCTACGGCTTCCATGGCCTCATCCACCAACACATCGCCGAGCAGGTGCGCGCCCCGCGCCTGATCAGCTGCCACCTGGGCGGCGGCAGCTCGCTCTGTGCCATCCGCGATGGCCAAAGCGTGGCCACCACCATGGGCTACACCCCCTTGGAGGGGTTGGTGATGGCCACCCGCAGTGGCTCGGTGGATCCGGGAATCCTGTTGCACCAATGGCGCCAGGGCCTCAGCAGCGAGCAACTCGAGCAGGCGCTCAGCCAAAAGAGCGGTCTGCTGGGGCTGTCGGGCTTCAGTGGCGACATGCGCGTGCTGCGGGCCGCCGCCGCCGATCCCAGCGCCCCGGGCCATGGCGGAGCCCAGCTGGCGATCGCCGTGTATCGCCACCAACTGCTGGCCGGGATTGGGGCGATGGCCGCCTGCCTCGGCGGGGTGGATACCATTGCCCTCACCGGAGGCATCGGCCAACACGATCAGGCCCTGGCCGAAGAACTGGCCCAGGCCCTGGCCTGGCTGCAGCCGTTTGAGCTGGTGCAGATCGCCGCCGATGAGGAGGGCCAGATGGCCCGGCTGTGCCGGCAGGCCGCTAACGCGGAAGGCCAGGGATGAAGCGGCGCTCGTGTTGGGCACCGGTGAGCATCCGGTTCCAGTAGAGGTTGGGCAGCACCTTGCGCTTCACGAACCACATGCTCCAACGCTCCTTGGTGGGATCGAGCGGGAACGACGGCGTGGGCTCCTGTTTGTAATTGAACTCGGCCATGATCGTTTTGCCGTAGCCGGTGATCAGCGGGCAGCAGCTGTAGCCGTCGTAGGCGGCTTCCAAGGGCTTGCCATCGAGGAAGGCCAGCAGATTGGCCGTGAGCACCGGGGCCTGGCCGCGCACGGCGGCGGCGGTTTTGGAGTTGGGCATGCCGCTCACATCGCCCAGGGAAAACACATTGGCGAAGCGCACGTGTTGGAGGCTGTATTGATCCACTTCCACAAAGCCACTGGCCGCCGCCAGGGGGCTCTGGGCCACCGCATCGGGGGCCGCCATCGGCGGCGTCACATGCAACAGGCCGTAGGGAATGACCTCCTCACGGCTGGAGTCGCCCTCCGTCACGCGAAACACCGCCTCCTGGCGGTCGGCGCGCACCTCGGTGAGCACGTGGTTGTAGCGGGCATCGATCCCCTTGCGGGCCACCACCTCGCGCAGCGGTGCCGCATAGGTGGGAACGCCAAAAATGCCCGGGGTGGCCGTGGCATAGATCACCTTGGCGCCCAGTTTTTTGCGCTTAAAAACATCATCGGCCAGGTAGGCGATCTTCTGGGGCGCCCCAGGGCACTTGATCGGCATCGGCGCGCAGGTGAACACCGCGTTAGCGCTGCCTGAACCCTTGGCCCCTTGAAAGGCCTGGATCGCCTCCCAGGTGTAGGCCACGTGGTCGGCGGAATAGTTGCTGCACACCCCGCCCGATCCCAGGGCTTCCGGCAAACCCTGAATCTTTTCCCAGCAGAGCTTGAGGCCGGTGGCCACCACCAGCACGTCGTAGCTGTGGTGCTCACCGGAGATGGTGGTGAGCGAGTTGCCCTCGGGATCAAAGCTGGCGGCAGCCCCGCGGATCCAGCGCACCCCAGAAGGGATTAGATCACCTTCCGAGCGGCGGGTTTCCTCCAGGCTGAAGACCCCGCCGCCTACCAGGGTCCAACCGGGTTGGTAGTAGTGATCGCTGGAGGGCTCGAGGATCGCCACCTCCAAGCCAGGGCGGGCCCGCTTGAGCTGGGCGGCGGCGGTGATGCCGGCTGCCCCACCTCCCACGATCAAAACTTGGTGGTGGGTTGGGGTGGGTTGCGCCATGCCAGAACGCGGCGCCCAACGGCGCAGCTCACAAGACCCCCCATTCTGACGGCTGGCCTGGCTCAGACCGCCACGGGCTGCTCAACTTCGCGTTTGAGCAGGGTGTAGAGGTAATCGGGAGCCTTGTAGCGGCTGGGCAGGCATTTGTGCAGCAGGGCCAGCCGCTCCCAGGCCACGGTGCGCTGGATCGCCTCGATGCTTTTTTGGTCCTTGATCAGCAGACGCAGCGCTTTGCAGCAGGCGGGGTAACCAGCCTCGAGCTCCCCAATCGTGGGCTTGGCGGCGGTTTTGGACGCTGCAGACATGCGATGGGGCGGCAAGGAGAACACGGGGCCTGGCGCATGACATCTGCCCCAAGTCGTGGGATGAGTTTGGCAATGCTGAAAAAATTCCGCTGCTGGTTCCCACCAGCTGCCAGGGTGGACCCAATCGGCACTCACCCCGGCGAAACCATGCCTCCCCAGTCGCTAACGCTCCGGCAACCCGACGACTGGCATGTGCACCTGCGCGATGGCGCCATGCTCCAGGCCGTGGCGCTGAGCACGGCGCGGGTGTTTGCCCGGGCCATCGTGATGCCCAACCTCAATCCCCCGATCACCACCGTGGCGGCGGCCCAGGCGTACCGGCAGCGGATCAGGGAAGCCCTCCCCGATGGCTGCGGGTTCACTCCCCTGCTCACGGCCTACCTCACCGATGCCATCGATCCAGGCGAGCTGGAGCAGGGGTTTCGAGAAGGGGTCTGGACCGCCTGCAAGCTCTACCCAGCCAACGCCACCACCAACTCCGCCTTTGGGGTGACCTCGCTGGAAGCCCTCAGCGCGGTGTTTGAGACGCTCGAGCGGATCGGCATGCCCCTGCTGATCCACGGGGAAGTGACCGATCGCACCGTCGACATCTTTGATCGGGAAGCGGTGTTCATCGAACAGCATCTCGATCCTTTGCTGGGGAGGCATCCGGGCTTGAAGGTGGTGCTCGAGCACATCACCACCGCCGACGCGGCTGATTTTGTGGCCGCAGGCCCCGCCAACCTGGCGGCCACGATCACCCCCCACCACCTGCACATCAACCGCAATGCCCTGTTCCTGGGGGGATTGCGGCCCGATTTCTATTGCCTGCCCGTGGCCAAACGGGAACGGCACCGGCTGGCCCTTCGCGCCGCTGCCACCTCTGGCAATCCCAAATTTTTCCTCGGCACCGATTCCGCTCCCCATCCCCGCAGTGCCAAAGAGGCCGCCTGCGGCTGCGCGGGCATTTTCTGCGCCCCCCACGCGATCGAGAGCTACGCCACGGTGTTTGAAGAAGACAACGCCCTCGCCAAGCTCGAGGGTTTCGCCTCGGAATTTGGCCCGCGCTTCTACGGCCTACCGCTGAATGCGGGCACCATCACCCTGGTGCGCGATCCCCAGACCGTTCCTGGGCGGCTCCACCTCAACGACGCCGCCGGCACAGCGGTGGAGCTGGTGCCCTTCCATGCTGGCGAGGTGCTCCCCTGGCGATTGGCGAACGATGCCTGAGCGCGAGCCCTCCCCCCTGCAGGATCCACTGCGCAATAAGGGAACCGCCTTTTCCCGTGAGGAGCGGCGGTCCCTCGGCTTGGAGGCCCTGCTGCCCTACCAGGTGGAAACCCTGCAACAACAGGTGGCCCGCTGCTGGCAGGCGGTGAGCGGCCTGGCCAGCGACCTAGAGCGCTACGCCTATTTGCAGACCCTGCGCCAGAACAATCTGGTGCTGTTTCATGCCCTGCTGGCTGCCCACATCGAAGCCCTGATGCCGGTGGTGTACACGCCCACGGTGGGGCGCGCCATTCAGCAATTCAGCCGCAGCTACCGCAGTCCATCGCACGCCCTCTACCTCCATCCCAGCCAACAGGACCAGCTCGCTGCCTTGCTGAACCAGGCCTGTCCAACACCCCCCCAGCTGCTGCTGGTGACCGATGCCGAGGGGATTTTGGGGATCGGCGATCAAGGGGTGGGCGGCGTGGAAATCTGCCACGGCAAGTTGGCGGTTTACACCCTCTGCGCAGGGCTCCATCCCGGCCGCTCCCTGCCGGTGATGCTCGACGTGGGCACCAACAACCCCGCCCTGCTGAACGATCCCCTCTACCCGGGCCTGCGGGAACCCCGGCTCACCGGTGAGGCCTACGACGCCTTTCTGGCTGCCTTTGTGGCGGCGGTGCAGGCGGTGTGGCCCCAGACCCTGGTGCACTGGGAAGACTTCGGGGCCCGGCAGGGGCGCCGGCTGCTGGAGCGCTTTGGCACCACCCTGCCCAGCTTCAACGACGACATCCAGGGCACCAGTGGCGTGGCCGCCGCTGCAATCCTGGCGGGCCTGAAGGGGCAAAACGCCCCACTGCGCGATCAGAGGATCGTGATTTTTGGAGCCGGCAGTGCGGGCTGTGGCATTGCCGAGCGGCTGCATCGTTTGCTGCAGCGCCAAGGGCTCGGCCCCAACGAGGCAGCGGATCGGATCTGGTTGATCGACCGGTTCGGGCTGATTCACCAGGGCATGCAAACTCCGGAGCCGCTGGAGCTCAATGCGGTGCAACAGCGCCTAGCCAAGCGGCCCGAGCAGGTCGCGGCGCTCAGGGCCCGTTGCGATGGCACTGCTAGCACTGGCACTGGCAATGGCGCAGGCCCGATTGGGCTGGAAGCCGTGATCGGAGCGGTGAAACCCTCTGTGCTGATTGGCTGCTCCACCGTGGCAGGCGCCTTCAACGAGGCGGTGATCACGAGCCTCTGCGCCGGCAGCACCATTCGCCCCTTGGTGTTTC
>JBEDHM010000178.1:0-2904 GCA_041174105.1 Cyanobacteriota bacterium
GTTCGGCGGTTTTGGCGGTGCCCGCCAGGGCGCTGTGAACCTCGATGCCGAAGCCAGCATCAGCCTGCCCTTTGCCGATGCGTTTCGCGGTTGCGAGCGCACCTTGGCGGTGAATGAGGAGCGGGTGCAGGTGCGCATTCCGCCCGGGGTGAAGAGCGGCAGCCGCCTGCGGCTCAAGGGCAAGGGCAACCTCCAGCCCGGCACCGGTCGCCGCGGTGACCTCTATCTCAATCTGCAAATCCAGGACCATCCGGTGTGGAAGCTCGATGGCGACCAACTGCGGGCTGATCTGCCGCTCAGCCTCGATGAACTGGCCCTGGGGGGTGAGGTGCGGGTGGCCACCCCCGATGGGGAAGCCTCCGTGCAGGTGCCCCCAGCCATGCCGCTGGGACGCAGCCTGCGTTTGAAAGGCAAGGGCTGGCCCCTCAAGGAGGGGCGGGGCGATTTGCTGTTGACGCCGGTGCTCAAGTTGCCGGATGTGCCCAGCGAGCAGGAACGCCAGTTGCTGGAACAGTGGCGCCAGATCCGCAGCGTCGATCCCCGGGCGGGCTGGATCGAAGCGGCCCGCCTCTAAACCGGTGCCCTTGCGGCTCCTCTGGCCTGGGCTTGGGGCGATCCCTAGGATCAGCCCCAACGTTTCGGCCCCCATGGAGCTCACCTACCGCCCCCGTCGTCTGCGCCGGACCCCGGCCTTGCGGGCGATGGTGCGCGAGAACCACCTGAGCCCCGCCGATTTCATTTACCCCCTGTTTGTGCACGAAGGGGTCACCAACGAGCCGATTGGGGCCATGCCCGGTTGCCAGCGCTGGAGCCTGGATGGCCTGGTGCAGGAAGTGGGCCGGGCCTGGGATTTGGGGATTCGTTGTGTGGTGCTGTTCCCCAAGGTGGCCGATGGCCTCAAAACCGAGGATGGCGCCGAGTGCTTCAACGAAGGGGGCCTGATGCCCCGGGCGATTCGCCGCCTCAAGGAGGTGCATCCCCAGATGGCGATCATGACCGATGTGGCCCTCGATCCCTACTCTTGCGATGGCCACGACGGCATCGTGAGCGAGCAGGGCGTGGTGCTCAACGATGAAACGGTGGCCCTTCTCTGCAAGCAGGCTGTGGCCCAGGCCCGGGCCGGTGCCGATCTGATTGGCCCCAGCGACATGATGGATGGCCGCGTTGGTGCGATCCGTGAAGCCCTCGATGAGGAGGGTTTTGAGCACGTGGGGATCATCAGCTACACCGCCAAATACGCCTCCGCCTACTACGGACCGTTCCGGGAGGCGCTGGATTCAGCGCCCCGCGCCGTGGCCGGTAAGCCCATCCCCAAAGACAAGAGCACCTATCAGATGGATCCGGCCAACAGCCGCGAAGCCATCACCGAGGCCCAGCTCGATGAAACCGAAGGGGCCGACATCATGATGGTGAAGCCCGGTTTGGCCTATCTCGACATCATTCATCGCCTGCGCGCTGAAAGCGAGCTTCCGATTGCGGCTTACAACGTGAGTGGGGAGTACGCGATGGTGAAGGCGGCCGCTGAAAAGGGTTGGATCGATGAGCGGGCCGTGGTGCTGGAAACCCTGCTCTGTTTCAAGCGGGCCGGTGCTGATTTGATCCTCACCTACCACGCCTGTGATGCGGCCGAGTGGCTGCGCCAGGGTTGAGTGCCTCCCCTGACCTGAGTGCCAGGCGATACCTCGCTTGCGCGCTGGCCACGGCGCTGTTCATTGCCCTGATCACGGCCTGTGCCAATGCCTCAGGCCAGCCCTTCGTGCTGTTCCCGGAGCTGGGGGCCTTGGCCTGGGTGATTGCCACCGATCCCAAGGGGCCTTGGGCATCCTCGCCGCGGTTGCTGGTGCTCACCCCGTTGCTCACGGCCGTGCTTGGCGTGGCCATCACCCGCGCGTTGCCCTATGGACCCTTGTCGCTGGGCCTGGATGTGGTGGGCTGCCTGCTGATCATCCGTAGCCTGCGCTCGCCGATCGTGCCGGCGATTTCGGCCGGTGTGTTGCCCTTGGCCCTGGGGATTTCCGATTGGGCCTATCCGGCTTCGATCCTGGTGGGCACCGGCGGCCTGGCGCTGCTGGCCCTCTGGCGCGCCCGGCGACTGGCTGATGCGCCAGGTGCCCCACCGGTTTCCAGCGATCAGCCGCCCACTGTTTTGACGCGGCTGGAGACGGCATTTGCGCTCACCCCCTCGGTGCCCTTGCGGCGCTGGGGTGGGGCGCTGGCGGTGTTTCTGGCTCTGGGCTTGGTGATGGTGAAGGTTTGGGATTCGCCCTTGGTGCTGTTTCCACCCCTGTTGGTGATCGCCTACGACATGCTTGCCCTGCCCCACCACAGCCCCTGGCTGGGCCGCGGCGGCGCAATGATGGCCGTAGGTACGGCCGCTGCCTGGGTGGGCTATGGCCTGGTGGCCGCCTTTGGGGTGGTGCCCTGGGCCGCCGGGGTGGTGGTGTTGGCCACCTTGGCGTTGCTCCGGTTGGCCCGGCTCACCTGTCCGCCCTGTCTTGGCTTGGCCTTGCTGCCTTTTGTGATCACCCATCCCACCGCGGCCTATCCCTGGCAGGCCCTCACCGGCATGGCCGTTCTGGTGGCTGTGGTGACCGCCACGGAAGCCTGGTTTCCTCGGCCCGGTGCCCGAGAATGCCCCCAGTGATGAGCTCCCCCATGGCTGCGGCCGCTGTCCATCGTTTGGGCCATGTGGCGCTGCGGGTGCAGGACATGGCCCGGGCCGTGGCCTTTTATCAGGCATTGGGTCTGCGGCTCACCTGGCAGGCGGCCGATTGGGCCTACCTCCAGTCGCCGCAAACGGGTGATGGCGTGGCGCTGCTCAGCCCGGATTACAAGGCAGCGGGGCCCCACTTTGCCTTCCATTTCCCCGACCGCCAGGCGGTGGATGCGGTGCATGCCCAGCTC
>JBEDHM010000179.1:0-4951 GCA_041174105.1 Cyanobacteriota bacterium
TGCATCCTCGAGCTGTATCAGTGCGATTCCGCCAGGCTCGACGACGAAGCATTCCTCAGGACCGCCATCACCGCAGCAGCGAAACGGGCTGGCGCCACCCTGCTCAATTTGATCACCCACCACTTTGATCCCCAGGGCGTGACCGGTTTGGCCTTGCTGGCTGAATCGCACATCTCCATTCACACCTGGCCGGAATCGGGCTATGCGGCGGTGGATGTGTTCACCTGCGGTGATCACACCATGCCGGAGAAGGCTTGCCAGGTGCTGGCCGATGAACTCCAGGCGGGCCACCAGAAGCTCACCAGCTTCCGCCGTGAAACGCCATCGGCGCTGGCCACCGAAGTGCGCACCCCGGCACCATTGCCCGCCTGGGCAGTCAAGCCAGGATCTGTTTGAGCCGCCCGGCGAGTTGCAAAGCCCAGGGGTCCACAAAGGGCCCCTCCAGGCTGCTGTGCACCTCCACCTGGCAGCTGGTTTGCTGGGGGCGGTGCCAGCGCATCACCACTTTCAACAACGGCTCGCCCTCGGCCATCCGCTCGCGCCAGTTACTGAGCACCAGCACCCGTTCGCCCGATTCGAACGGATCCACCTGCATGGTGAGAACGGCCCCGATCAAGGGACCCGTGCTGCGGGCCGTCTCCTCGGAAAGCCGGGCCTGCCAGCGCAATTTCGGCTGGCACCTCATGGCTGGCAGTTCATGGCCTGCAAAGGAGTTTTACCAGGCTCTTTTTCAGGAGCTCACTGATCTGTTCGGCCCGCGAGCGTTTGTTGCTGAGTGCTGGTTCCTTGCTGCGCACTTCCACCAGGTAGCCATCCAGCCGCACGGGGCTCCAGGAAATCAGAATGCTGAGGGATTCCCCGGCCATTTTTTTATTCGGATCGGCCAGGGCAAAGATGTAGCCGCTTTCAAGATCGGAATTGGCAATGCTGAAGCCAAGATCCCCAAGCGCTTTGCTAATGGCTTGCGCATCAATCACCATCGGGCAGCTGTGGTGCCACTGCAGGCTGGCCATGGTGTTGATCGAATCGCAGCCGATCGGGAATCGACGCTGTCTGCCCCAGCGGTTTAATCGAAGCGTCTGAAAAAGGGATGTGGGCAGGAACACCTTGGGCTGTATTGCCGAGCAAGGGCGTTAGAGCAATTCCCCTTTGCTGTCTTTGAGGCTTTTCCAGACCTTGCGGATTTGGGCATAGGCCTGTTCCTGGGTGAGCTTGCCGTTGCTTTGCAGGCCCACGATCAGCCCCACTCGTTCGGCAAACGATTCCAGGTTTTGGTGGAACATCAGGCGCTCCGGCGACCAATCCTGGCCCCGGTAGGAAGAATGGGCTTCCAGGGGCGATTGAACGCCGACCCCGCCATCGGTAGGGTCGCCCTCGAAATGGTCGCTGGCCTGAGGGCTGGAAGGGGTCACGCCAGGACGTTCAATGCAATTAAAAGTAGTAAATCCAGGTTAAGGCGAGATCAACGCTGGGCCTGGTGCTGCACATCCGCATGTGGCCTGCAGCACAGCCGAGCCAAGGCCTGATCGGGCACCATCCTGACCAAGCCCCATGGATCGAGTGCGCGCCATGAGCCAACTTCTGGAAGATTGGTTTCCCCAGGTGATGGTGTGTTTGGCTCTGCAAGCAGCCATTGTGGGAGGCGCCCGGGTGCTGGATCACCTCACGCCCCCCTCTCCGCTGTGCTCCGCCCCACACCTGGCGCTTTAAGTCCGCACCGCTTAGAAACCAGGCCCGCAAGCCTGCCCAGCCAGCTGTTCATCCACGGCGGCCGTCCCCCAACCCGCTTCAGTGCGGTGGTGCTGGAGCCCGAGGGGCCCCGCCTGGTGGATCTGGCCAAGCCTGAGCAATTGGAAGTGCTGTACGCCACGGGGCTGCCGATCTGGTTGCGGGTGGCGGGGCTGGCCGAACCCCGCCGCATCGCCACCTTTTTAGAAGCCGTGGCCATTCCCCAGATGCTGCTCGATCCCTTGCTGGATCTGCCCCAGCGCCCCCGGGTGGATTGTGTGGATAGCGCCCTGGTGGTGGTGCTGCACCGGCTGGGTTTTGCCCACGACCTCTCCCATCTGGTGAGCTCCCAGGTGGGCTTTTTGCTGGTGCCCAATCTGTTGGTCACCTTGGAGGAGGCCTCTACGGGGGATGGCTTTCCCCGGATCACCGCCTGGCTTAAGGAGCGAATTGGCGCGCCAGAACATCAGGATCTTGATGACATCCTCCATTTTTTGGTGGATGAGTTGCTCGATGATGTGTTTCCGATCCTCGAGCAGATTGCAACCCGGCTCGACAGCCTGGAGGAGGCGGTGCTCCGTGATCCCAAGCCCAAGCTGCTTTCCAAGGCCTTTGCCTACCGCAGCAACATTCGCGCCATCCGCTCCACGGTGTGGCCCCTACGCCATCAGGTGCGGATGCTGCTGCGCCAACACCAGCCCCTGCTGGGCCCCGATGCGGAAGGTGGTTTTCGCGATATGGGTGAAATCGTGGAGATGCTGTTTGAAAATTGTGAGTTGCTGCGCCACCAGTGTGATTCCATCACCCAGGCCTATGCCGCCAGCGTGGGCAATCGCATGAATCAGGTGATGAAAACCCTCACCATCCTCACCAGCATTTTTGCGCCCCTCACCTTTATTGGTGGGATTTACGGCATGAACTTCGACACCATGCCCGAGCTCCACTGGCGCTATGGCTACCTCTACGCCCTGTTGTTGATGCTGGTGATTGCCCTGGTGCAGGCCTACTGGTTGTGGCGTAGGGGGTGGTTCCAGGATTGGACCCTGCCCCGCTGAAGGCGGGGCCCACCTTTCAATTCACCCGTTGCCAATCGTTTCTTAACCCGCCCTGGCCGCTTGGCTGGTCAGATTTGTAGGGAGCGGTAGGGCGTGATGCCCGGGGGGAGCATTGGCGGGAGCACGCAGCATTGGCGACCATGCCACCGGGCTGATTGCCCACCACACCAAGGCTTTGGTGCGCTGGCATGCCCCGGTGCTGGAGGATTCCGATCCCGAACCCCTGCACCAGATGCGGGTGTCGATGCGGCGCCTGCGCACCACCCTGCAGCAATTCGGCCCGGCCCTTGAGCTGCCCAAGGGGGTGAGTGACCAACGGCTGGCCAAGTCGGTGCGGCGGTTGGGCATGGCCCGGGATCTCGATGTGCTGCGCGAGCGGCTGGAGCTGGATTTGCTGCCCCAGCTCGGCAGCGCAGACGCCAAAACGCTTAAGCCGGTGCTCAAGCAGTTGCGCCGGGAGCGGCTGCTGGCCTACGAGCATTTGGTGGAGGTGTTGCAGAGCAGCCAGCACCTGGCCCTGGTGGCGCAGTTGCAGCGCTGGCTCAAGCAACCCGAGCTCACCGCCTGGGGGCTGCTTCCCCTGCATGGCTGGATCGCCGAGATCCAGATGCCCACCTTGGCTGGCTTGTGGCTGCACCCGGGCTGGCTAGTGCAGGACAGCGGCGTGGAGATCGGCACCTTGCACCACCTGCGCAAGGCGATCAAAGGGGCGCGCTATCAAATGGAGAATTTCAAACCGTTGGCCGGTGCCGCCACATTGCGCGGGGTTGAGCAGCTCAAACGGGCCCAGGAGCTGTTGGGGGATTACAACGATCTGCAGGTGCTGCGTCAGGCGATCGACGGCCAGCTCCACCAGGAGCTGGCGGAGGCACTGCCGGATTTGGATCGCTTGCTGGCGGCGCAGCAACACACCTGTTGGCAGCAGTGGCGCCAGCTGGCAGAAGGGATCAGTGCCAGTCGCCAGCGCCGGGCCCTGATCACGGGGGTGCTGGCCGACCAGCGGCGGCTGGGCCGATCCGCCTGGTGGCGCTCCCGCTGGTCGTGGGCCAAGGGCTGGATTTCGGCTTAGCTTGCAAGGAAGTCCAATCTTTCCGCTTCCGCTTGACAGCCCACCAAGGCCCCGGTGCCAGCCCCGAGAACAACCCGGCAGAGCGTCTTGAGCCCAGGGCGTCGGGGATTTGGAATTTCAGTGAGGACCGTCTGGCCGATTTGGGGGCCCTGCTGGTGTTTCGCCATTGGCTGCGCAGCCAGCTGCAGGACCAGGCCGAGGCCCAGGCTGCCCAGCTAGAGCGCCAGGTTTCTGCGGTGGAGTTGGAAGAGCCCCGCTACGGCCGCCTGTTCTTTTAGGGCTGCCGCGTTTCTGCGGCAGAAGCCAGGCGCAGCTTGTGTTCTGCGATACGGCGTGTCGTATCCCAGTTGGTGGCATGGGCATTTAGCTCCCCGATAGGTTCCGATCGACTTCATCCCTGAAGTCATACCTATCGGTGTGAGGACCCGATGAATCTTTCCAAAAAGCTGCTGCTGGCTGTGGCCGGCACCAGCCTGCTGGCCCCTGTAGCCGCATCTGCCCAAGAAATCGCTGCACTCAACGGCCGCGCGGCCGTTAACGAGTACATGCAGCAGCAAGACGTTGACACCTTCAAAGCCTGGGCTTCTAAAAACCAGGTGACCAGCGTCAACCAGTTTTCTGATGTGAAGCCCACCGACTGGGCTTACCAAGCCCTGAGCAACCTGGTGGAGAAGTACGGCTGCGTGGCCGGCTATCCCGATGGCAAGTTCAAAGGCGGTCAGGCGATGACCCGCTTTGAAGCGGCTGCCCTGCTGAACGCCTGCCTCGATCGCGTTACTGAAAAAACCGACGAGCTGCAAAAGCTGCTCGATGAGTTCGACAAAGAACTCACCGTGCTGACCGCCCGCGTGGATGGCCTGGAAAGCAAAGTGGGCAAACTCCAAGCCCAGCAGTTCTCCACCACCACCAAGCTGAAGGGTGAAGTCAGCTTCATCCTGGGTGGGATCCCTGGGTATAGCAGCTTCACGAATTCGGGTCCATCCGGCACCTCAACTCCAAAAAATGGATATAAAGCTGGAACCAATGGAGTTCCGAGAAACCAGGGGAATACAACCCTCAACTATGACGTGCGTCTGAACTTCGATACCAGCTACACCGG
>JBEDHM010000180.1:0-5383 GCA_041174105.1 Cyanobacteriota bacterium
CCACGGCGGTGAGCCCGCCCTGGATTTGGGTGAAGCGCTCGGCCAATTGGCGCAGGGGATCAAACAGGCGCTGGGAGTAAAGGATGAAGGTGGTGAGAGTTCCCAGGCCCATCAAGCCCCCACTCACCATCGATCCGCCCAGCCCCAACACCACGGCAACGGCCGTCAGCGCCACCCACTCAATGAACGCCGAAATGGCACTGTCGTAGAAGATCGTTCCGGTTACCGCCTTGCGATAGGCCCCGGTGGTGATGGCAAAACGGGCGCTATTGACGGCTTCGCGCCGAAACATCTGCACCACCTCCAGTCCCTGGAGGTTTTCCTGCAGGTCGGCATTGAGTTGGCCCAGCTCTTCGCGCACCCGGTAGTTGGCCTTGCGGTAGCGGGCCTGGAGCCAGAGGATTCCGATGATCACCGGCACCTGACTGACCAGCAACAACAACCCCAGGCGCCACTCAATCGTGAGCATGGTTGCGGCGATCACCACCAGGGTGACCAGATCGGCCAATACCCCCACGGCGCCACTGCCAAACACTTCCGCCAGGGCGTCCACATCGCTGGTGAGACGCGTCAACAACTTGCCGACGGGCGTGCGGTCGTGGAAGCGAAGCGAGAGGCCCATCGCATGGGCGAACAGGTCGTCGCGGATGCGAGCGGTGAGGCGTTGCCCCACCGCCTGCACATTGAAACTTTGAACCCCCTGCAGCCCAAGGCGCACCAGCACGGCGGCCAGCAACACCATGACCAAAATGCGCAGCTGCTCCGCCACCGTCTTGCCCGCCAACCAGGGCATGACCGGTTCATGGCGCAGCGCAGAAATGGCCTGCCCCACCAACAGGGGCTGGATGGCCGCAGCAGCCGCCACCGGCACCAGCAAGACCAAGGTGAGCAGAAGCCGGCGCCGATCGCGCCCCAGATAGGGGACCAGCCGAAGCAGCCGCTGGCGATCCAGCTTGGCCATTAGGACACCGCCAGGCGATCGACCAGGGCCTGCAGGGGGCCGTTGTCGAGACGCAAGGCCAACGGATGGCCCACCAGGCGAGCCGTTGACTGGAACAGATCATCGATAGCCACCAAGCCGTTTTCCTGGAGGGTGCGACCGGTGGCCACCAAATCCACGATCGCTTCACTCATGCCGGTGATCGGCCCCAACTCCACCGAGCCGGCCAGATGGATCAGCTCCACCGGCAGATCGAGGGCATCGAAATAGGCCTGGGCGCAGCGGGTGAACTTGCTGGCAATGCGGCAGTGGGCGGGGAGATCGGCGGCGCTGCGGTAGCCGCTCGATGCCTTCACCGCCACGCTCATGCGGCAACCACCAAACCCCAGATCCAGCAGGTGGGCCACCGGCAACTGGTGCTCGCGCAGCACGTCGTAGCCCACCACCCCGAGCTGGGCCTGGCCGTAGGCCACATACACCGGTACATCGGCGTTGCGCACCAACAGAGCCCGGGCCGTGCCGCAGACGCTGGGCACCATCAACAGGCGGTTGCTGGGTTCGAGCACCGCCGAAAAATCAAGCCCCGCAGCCGCGAAGCGGCGCACGGTGTCTTTAAGAAGGGCGCCTTTGGCCAGGGCAACAGTGATCATGCCTGGGTGATCCAGCTGGGGGCAGCGGTGATCATGGAGGGGTGCCGCAAGCCGGACTTTAACGATGACCGCGCTGAGCCAAGACCTGCGAGTCAGCCTGATCCCCGTGCTCCAGGACAACTATGTGTTTGTGATCGAACGCGGCGAGCAAGCGGCCGTGGTGGATCCGGCGGTGGCCGATCCGGTGATCCGGGAGCTCGAGCGCCGTGGGCTGGAGTTGGTGGCGATCCTGCACACCCATCACCACAGCGACCACATCGGCGGCACGCCAGGCCTGCTCCAGCGCTGGCCCAAGGCTCGCGTGATCGCCAGTGCCGCCGACCGCAGCCGCATTCCTCTGCAAACCGAAGGGGTTCGTGGGGGCGACCAGATCAACCTGCTGGGCCAGAACGTGCAGGTGCTGGAGGTGCCTGGGCACACCCGCTGCCACCTGGCCTATGTGCTGGGCGAATCAGGCCATCTGTTCTGCGGCGACACCCTGTTCGCGGGCGGCTGCGGCCGGCTGTTTGAAGGCAGCCCCGCCCAGATGCACCAGAGCCTGAAAACGCTGGCGGCCCTGCCGGGCCACACCCGCATCTGGTGCGCCCACGAATACACCGAATCCAATCTGCGCTGGGCAGCGGCCCAACAACCAGACAACACGGCCATTCGGGAGCGGCTGGAGGCCGTGCGCCAACGGCGCAGCCGGGGTGAAGCAACGATCCCCAGCACGATCGAGCTGGAGAAGGCCACCAACTTGTTTGTGCGGGCGGGCAGTGCCGAGGAGCTCGCCCAGCTGCGCCAAAGCAAAGACCAGTGGCAATGAGCCCTGAAGCCTCAGACTTACGGCAAAAATGGGGCACTCATGCAGCGGCTGCAGCGTGCCACCAGAACCTTCCAAGCGACTCCGCCCAGCCTTCGCAAAGCTTTTCAACCTTCGCCCCATCACGGGCCTGTGGGCTGCCTGTTTTTTGGGCGCCTTGCTTGTGCTGTTTGCCAGCCTCACCGACATCCTTCCCACAAACGCCGATCAGACCCACCAACATCGCTACGAACCAGCCAATACGGCCGAACTGCTGCGGGCGCCCAACGCCATTCCGGTGAAGGTGGGTGGCTACATCGAGAACTACCACGATCTTTCCCTGGAAAACCGCCGCTTTGTAGCCGAGGGGTACTACTGGCTGGAATGGCCCCAGGCCCTGGAGGATGTGATCGAGCAGCAAGGTCTTAAACCCATTGACGTGTTTGAAATCACCAATCAAGTCGATGAATGGGATTCAAAATTCAGCAGCGCAACTGATACGGCCACAAAACTTCTAAACGGCAACTTCTATCTCCAAGTTCGCTTTTCAGGACACTTTTACATTCCCGATCTCAACCTAAAACATTCGCCATTTGAGAGCCTCGAACTCCCGATCATCATAGAAACGCGAGATGATTCTTTGGCACTTGAAAACGCCAATGTGGTGCTCACCAAAGACAACCCCAAAGATTCCTTGGTTGGCTCCTATGGCGAAATCGATGGCTACAAATTGGTGTCTACAACGATGATGCCGATGGTTCACTCCTACGGAACCAGCTGGGGCCTGGATAAAGGCGATTTGCGCTACTCATCCATGGAGATTGTATCGCGATTAAAGAGCAGTGTGGTAGCGAGCCTGGTCATCTGGGTGTTGCCGGTTTTGATTGTGATGGGCATTGTGCTCCTAGCGCCATCCCTCGCCGGCGATCTGGGCGACATTCGCCTGGCAATCCCCTCTACCGGGATGCTGACCTTGATCTTTCTGCAGCAGACCTACCGCAGCGAACTGCCCGCCCTCGACTACCTCACCTTCCTGGACTGGATGTATGCCTTTGGCTACATAATCTCCATCCTGACGTTTTTGTTGTTTGTCTGGAGCACCAACATCTAC
Organism: Cyanobacteriota bacterium; assembly: GCA_041174105.1. Classification (GTDB taxonomy): domain Bacteria; phylum Cyanobacteriota; class Cyanobacteriia; order PCC-6307; family Cyanobiaceae; genus Cyanobium_A. The sequence continues at coordinate 3,483 of JBEDHM010000180.1, forward strand.
CAAAACGCAGCCGAAGACGACAAAGCATTGGCTGTTTTACGCATCAACAAAATCGATACAATCTTCCAACTCTCCGCCTTGGTCTGCCTTGTCCTGGGCGCTGGCCTGGCCTGGAGGGCCTGAAACCCCCTGGCACCCTAGACAACTCCAACCGATTCGCATCCATGAGCCAGACCCAGCATGAAGCCGTAATGACGGAGGCGGCCCCAGCACCCGTGGGCCCCTACAACCAGGCCGTGAAAGCAGGTGAGCTGCTGTTCTGCTCTGGGCAGATTGCCCTCGACCCCAAAACGGGGGCGATGGTGGGGGAAGGCGATGTGGAAGCGGAAACCCGCCAGGTGTTAAGCAACTTGAAGGCGGTACTGGCTGCCGGCGGCTCGAGTCCGGAGCGGGTGGTGCGAACCACGGTGTTTCTGGCCGACCTGGGCGATTTCGCCAAGGTGAATGCCCTCTACAACGCGGTGTTTGGCACAGCGATCGCACCCGCACGGGCCTGCGTGGAGGTGGCTGCCTTGCCCAAGGGGGCGCGGGTGGAGATCGACTGCATCGCCCTGGTGGGCTAACCGGCCAGGTCCAGCGGGCAGTCCATCAAGGCGGAGGCATGCTCATCCACTTCGCTCAAGCGGAGCAGGATGGCTTGCAAATCGAGGGCCGAGAGCTCGCCATCGGAGCCCCATTTCATGCAGGAGCGGCCGAGGGGACCTTCAGGTCCGGCCATGGAGCGGGGATCAACCGTCATCACTGGTCCCTCTCTGTGTTGATTCCAACACTAGGCGGGGATCGCCCCCTTGGCAGCCATGGCCCCTCCAAGCTATCCAGCGCCTACCCGTCCCCTGGAGGGCTAAGTTGCCTACTGGCGGGGCGTGGCGCAGCTTGGTAGCGCGGGTGCTTTGGGAGCACTAGGTCGCAGGTTCGAATCCTGTCGCCCCGATTGACTTCTCACCGATTGAGCTTCTGAGGCGCGCCCAAAACGGGCCCAAAACCCATCAGAAGTGATCAGGCTCTCCACCTGCCGGCAGTAGGGGCTATCTGGCAGCAAGGCTTTTGGCCCGGCATCCGGCGCCTGGCGGTAAACCTCGTGAAGCTGTGAGCGCAGCTCCTCGAATCGCCGTTGGCAGGGGCCCTATTCCAGGGCCGACAGGGCGCCATGACTCCGCCTTTATGCCAGGCCTAAGAGCGTAAAAGTATGCCAGTGCAACTGTACTATACTTAAAGGTCCTCCGTGTTGGCGTGACCTAATTCCCGCTTCCCCGGCCCTGGTCGTCGCGTCGTAGCTCCCTATAAAAACTCGCTTACAAAGAAGGGTGGGACTAATTTTATCAAAATAAAAAGGGCGGCTAATGCCGCCCAAACCATTGTCAATTCAATACCAAGGCACTAGCTATGAAGTTGCGATATCACTGATCAACGATCCCAGGCCAACTCCCCCAATATTGCTTGGATTTTGATTCCCAAGATCATTCGACTCTTTTGCATTCAGACCAGAAGCCTTCAGAAATTGCCCATAGTTAAGTCCGAACAAAGGATCTGAAACAACGTTTGGATTCATTACTTGCTTTACGTCTTGACCAGAGCCTCCAACCAAAAATTCGGAATCCGAATCCGCTAGAAGTGCAAAAAGTTCCATCGAAATATCCGCAGAGGGTTATTGCAGATGACTGTCCACCTGCAACCCAAACCTATCCTCATTTGAGAAAACCGAGACAAACGCATGCAGAAGTAAAGCCAATACGACCCCTAAGTGGTCATCAAGGACAGTCCGGGCGCCTACCGCTCGCTTCGGTGCCACTTGGCGTAGGGGCTACCAGCTGGGCTTCCGAGGCATCCCCTTTCTGGGGTGTGATGCTCCCAGATGCCCCTGCAGCAGATCTGCAGCAACCCGCTGGCCTGCTCTGCTGATG
>JBEDHM010000181.1:0-5453 GCA_041174105.1 Cyanobacteriota bacterium
ATGTAGGGCCGTGCACAGCCATTGGGGCAGCCCGTCATCCGAACCAACACCGATTTTTCGATCCCGAGTTGCTGGAACTGCTTCTCCAGCCGCTCGAGCACATCCGGGAGGATGCGCTCCGCTTCGGTCACGGCCAAACCGCACAAGGGCAGGGCGGGACAGGCGATGGCATGGCGGGCGAGCCGGGGTGTGGTTTCGGGTGAGGCCACACCCATGGCCTCAAGGGCTGAGCGGATCGAGGCCCGTTGGGCCGTACCGATGTTGCACAGCAGCAGATCCTGGTTCGGGGTGATCCGCACCTCAAGCTTGTAGGTATCCACCAGACGGCGTAAGCCCGCTTTCAACGCGCCGGACACCCGACCAGAGAGCACGGGCAGGCCCACAAACCAGAGGCCAGAACTCTGGCGATGCCAGCCGAGGTAGTCCTCCAGCTTGGTCTTGGGTTCCTGGCGCAGACCCTTGATTGGATGGCTGAAGTAGCGCTGTTGCAACTCGGATTTGAACCAGCCAATACCCCGATCGTGGATCAGGTATTTCATCCGGGCATGGCGGCGCTGCTGGCGATCGCCGTAATCGCGCTGCAACGCCACAATCGCCTGCACCAGATCCAGGACGTGCTCGTAGGCCACGTAGCCCAGCGGATCGGCTGTGCGAGCAAAGGTTTCCTCTTTGTTGTGGGTGCGCCCCATGCCGCCGCCCGCGTACACGTTGCAGCCCTGGGGACGACCCTGGGGGTCGCAGAACAGGACCAGGCCAATGTCCTGGGTGAGGAGATCCACGGCGTTATCGCCTGGCACCGTGACGGCGACCTTGAATTTGCGCGGCAGGTAGGTGGAGCCATACAGGGGCTCCTCGCCATCGCCGCTGAACACCCCCCCCTCGGCTTGGCGAGCTTTCACTGCGTTGACGAGCTTCGCCGGCTTGATGCGGTAGCTCAATTCCCCGTCGACCCAGAGGTCGAGGTAGGAGCCCTGGGCCGCTTCTGGCGTGAGCAGATCGGCAATGTGGTCGGCCAACTGGCGTGCTGCCGGATAGCCGCCGGTTTCAAAGGGGGCTGCGGGGGCCATCACGTTGCGGTTGATGTCGCCGCAGGCGGCCAGGGTGGAGCCCAAGTTGCGCACAATCGTGCCCACTACCTCCTTGAGATCGGCTTTGGCAATGCCATGCATCTGGAAGGCCTGGCGGGTGGTGGCCCGCAGGGTGCCGTTGCCAAGGCGATCGGCCAGCTCATCGATGGCCAGGTACAACTGCGCCGGGATCCGCCCCCCGGGGCTGCGCAGCCTGAGCATCATCTGCCAATCCTTCTCCTCGCCTTTGCGCCGGTTGTCTCGGTTGTCCTGCTGGTAACTGCCGTGAAATTTGAGAATCTGAACCGCGCCCTCGGTGAAGTTGGGCGCAGGGTTGGCCAGCTCGCTGAGCAGGGGCTGCTTGAGGTGGCCGCTTGAGGCCTTGAGCTGCTCGAACTTGGTTGGAGGCGCCGTGGTGCCAGCCTCAACCAGGCCTTGGGCGTGGCCTTGGGGATGGCTTTGACCTGAGGTTGATGCGCTGTGCCCCGTGCCCACAGATCCCGTGATGCAAACGTCCGGGCTCGACCGTAGCGAACGGGCCAAGTACATACAGTGAGTGGCTGCTGTGACTGGCCCCTTGCCCACCTTCCTGCTGGAGATCGGAACCGAGGAACTGCCGGCAGATTTTGCCCGTCTGGCGTTGCCCCAACTCGAATCCCTGGTGCAGCGTGATCTGGCGGCAGCGCGGCTGAGCCATGGGGCCATCGGGAGCACCAGCACGCCTCGCCGCCTGGCGATCTGGGTGGAGGACCTCCCCCCGCAGCAGGACGACCTGGCCGAGGAGCGCAAGGGGCCCCCTGCGGGGCAGGCTTTTAAAGAGGGCATCCCCACCCCTGCGGCCGTGGGTTTTGCCAACCGCTGTGGCGTCGATCCAGGCCAGCTTGAGGTGCGTGACACGCCCAAAGGCCCCTTTGTCTTTGCCGTTTGCCACCAGGCCGGCAGGGCCACGGCAGAGGTCCTCGCGGAACACATTCCCCAATGGATCAGCAGTCTCCAGGGTCGGCGGTTTATGCGCTGGGGTCATGGCGAGAGCCGGTTTTCGCGGCCCGTGCGCTGGCTGGTTGCCCTGTTGGATTCGACCGTGATCCCCCTGCAGCTGGCGGATTCGGATCCACCGGTCACCAGTGGCAAGGTGAGTCGCGGCCATCGGTTGTGGGCCGATGGGGTGGAGATCTCCTCAGCCGCGAATTACAGCCAGGCCCTTGCCACCGTTGGCATTGCCGTGCACCGCGAAGGGAGGCGCGCCTGGATTGCCGAGCATGTGGAGGCGGCGGCCCAGGACCTTGGCGCCACCCCGGATTGCCCAGAAGGCCTCCTCGACGAACTCACCGATCTGGTGGAGGCCCCCCTGTTGATCCAGGGGGATGTGGATCCCCACTACCTTTCCCTGCCGGCTGAGGTGCTCAGCACGGTGATGCGCACCCACCAGCGCTATGTGCCTCTGTATCGCAATGCGGGCGCGATCGATCCCTTGGCTTTGGATGCCAAGCAGAGCCTGCTGCCCACCTTCCTTTGCATCGGCAATGGCTTAGCCAGCGCGTCAGCCACGGTGAAGCGGGGCAATGAGCGGGTGCTGAAGGCCAGGCTGGCCGACGCCGAATTTTTTGTGCAGGCTGATCGCGCCATTGCCAGTCTCGATCGCCGCTCCCAACTGGAGCGCGTCACGTTCGCTGAAGGGTTGGGCAGCCTGCTCGATCGGGTGGAGCGGCTGGAATGGCTCACGGATGTGCTGCTTGAGGCAATCCAGCTGCCGAAGCCAGTGGCCGACCACGCCCGCCGCGCCGCCCACCTCTGCAAGCACGATTTGGTCAGCCAGATGGTTGGCGAATTCCCCGAACTGCAGGGGGTGATCGGCGGCAAGTATCTGCTGGCTGAAGGGGAACCCAGGGATGTGGCCCTGGCCGTGCAGGAGCACTACTTGCCCAAAGGCGCGGGCGACGCCCTGCCGAGTTCCCAGGCCGGCGCCGTGGTGGCCCTGGCCGAACGGCTGGAGCTGCTGTTGAGCATCTATGCCAAGGGCGAGCGCCCCAGTGGCTCTTCCGATCCCTACGCCCTGCGGCGCAGCGGCAATGGCATTGTTCAAATCCTCAGGGACCAGGGATGGCAGTTCAACCTAGTGGCGCTGCTTGAGCGGGCAACGGGCCACTGGAGTGCGCTCTTGCCCCATTGCAACGTGCAGGCGCCCGCGCTGGCAGCGGAGCTGGCTGAATTTTTGCGCCAACGGGTGGTGAATCTGCTCGAAGACGACGGTGTCGATGGCGACCTGGTGCAAGCCGTGGCCGGCGATCCCTTGGCAGCTTCCAGGGTGCTCGAGGATCCTGCCGACGTCAGCCGGCGGGCAGCCCTGCTGGCCGATCTTCGGAAAACAGGAGAATTGGCTGCCGTTCAGGCGGTGGTGACCCGGGCCGCCCGTTTGGCCGAAAAAGGAGATCTCCCCCTGGATGTCTTGTGTTCCGATCAGGTGGTGGATGCGGACCTGTTCGAAAAAAGCAGCGAAGCCGGCATGCTCGAGGTGCTCAAGGCCCTGGAGCCGATCACGAGCATGGCCTCGCTTGAGCGCTATGGCGCCCTTGCCAAGGGGCTGATCGCAGGCTCAACCGCCCTAGCCGCGTTTTTTGATGGCGATCAAAGTGTGATGGTGATGGTCGATGACCCAGAAGTCCGTGCCAACCGCCTGAATCTTCTGGGCGTTCTCCGCAACCAGGCCACGGTCCTGGCCGACTTCAGTCGGATCAACGGCTAATCACACTCTCTGACAAGAACACCGCTGCTTGTGGCATCGTTTCTACAAGGACCTTGGGTGAGTCCAAAGCCCTTGTAGAACGAACAGCCTATGGCTCAGCTCTAGGAGTGGGTTCCAGCCCCAACGGCTTCCCGGTCACCTGCGGCGCTGGTGTCAGCCTTGGGCAGATCCTTGGAGGGCAGCCGCTGGGATGACACCTTGATGCCGCCTTTAATCGCCCCCGTATCCAGCATCGCCGTGGCTTCGTCTTCACTGCGCACAGCACTGGGAACGGGCTGATAGCTGGCAGGTGCCAGGGCGTTGCCCCGCAGGACGGAGCCCAGGGTGAGGAAGGTGAGTTTGAGTTGCTGCCAGGGGTTCATCATCACCACCCGCTTGTAGAGGTAGCTATCGAAGGTGAGACGCTGAACGTCTTTGTCGTCGCACATCTCCACGAAGGCTTCGCGGGCAGCATCGTTGCGATAGAAGATGTTTTGCAGGATTTCGAGCACTTTGTAGGTCGCGCCATATTTGCGGTCCCATTTTTTGAGATACACCTTGAGGTCTTTCTCGGTGGGAACCTTGCTGCCATTTGCGCTTGCAGCAACGATTTCCTCGGCACACATCCGACCGCTCTTTGCGGCGAAGTAGATGCCCTCACCTGAACTTTTGGTGACGTAGCCAGCGGCATCTCCAACCAGTGCCATCCGGCCAACCACGCGGCGTGGGCGCGGATGTTCTGGAATCGGATGGGCCTCCACTTTGATCACTTCGCCATTGAGTAGGCGTTTTTTGGCCCGCTCACGGATGCCTTCCTGCAAGCTCTTAATCAGGGCTTGGTTGTTCTGCATCGTTCCAGTACCCACGGCCACGTGGTCGTACTTTGGAAAGACCCAGGCGTAAAAATCGGGCGACACATCAGTGCCCACATACATCTCAGCCAGGCTTTCGTAATATTTCATCTCTTCCGGCGGCAGCTTGATGCGTTCCTGGAATGCAATGGCAACGTTGTAATCGCCGGCATCCATCGCCTTGGCAACACGGCTGTTAGCGCCATCGGCGCCGATGATCAGATCCACCTCCAAGGTCTTGGATTCCCCGGTGGCTTCCCCAGAGGCGTAATCGGAATAGGTAAGCGTGTAAGGGCCCTGGCGGTTCTTGCCGGTGTCGATCTTGGTCACAAGACCATTCACCAGATGGGCACCCAGTTCCGCGGCCCGGTCCCGCAAAAAGGCATCCATCACCTCCCGGCGACACATGCCGATGTATTCACCGTCGTTTTCCAGATTGATATCCACCTCCCGGTTGGAGGGGGAAATCATTTTCATGTTGCGCACCTTCCGGTCGATGATCGACTCAGGCAGGTCGAATTCCGCCACCATGCACAGCGGAATGGCGCCGCCACAGGGTTTGGCGTTGTCGAGCTTTCGCTCGAAAATCCAGGTTTCAATCCCGGCCTTGGCGAGCACCTCTGCCGCACAGGAGCCACTGGGGCCACCACCGACCACTGCGACACGCAACATCTGAAGACCGCTCCGCCAGGAAGGATGCAGTTCGGAAGTTAACACTGTTACCTGGCTCCCTGCTGGCCAATTCCCACTCCCCACCTAGGATCTTCACTGCTTGCAGGATCAGACCAGGTGATCGGTGCCAACAGCGGGCAC
>JBEDHM010000182.1:0-4175 GCA_041174105.1 Cyanobacteriota bacterium
TTTGTGGCCCAGGCCGAGGCCGCCCTGCACGGGAGTGATCGCTTGATGACGATCCAGATGGGCACCAAGGTCACGGCCATCCGCGCCGAGGGGGAGGGCTATGCGGTCACGCTCTGTCCAACGGCCGGTGGTCCCAGTCGCCAGGTGTTTGCCCGCCACGTGGTGGTGAATGCGGGAGCCCACAGCCTGTTGATGGCCCAGCAGATGGGCTTTGGCCTGGAATATTCCTGTTTGCCTGTGGCCGGCAGCTTTTACTTTGCGCCCGATCTGCTCAGGGGCAAGGTCTACACGGTGCAAAACGACAAGCTGCCGTTTGCGGCCATCCATGGGGATCCCGATGTGCGCGCCCCCGGCAAGACGCGCTTTGGTCCCACCGCCCTGCTGTTGCCGCTGCTGGAGCGCTACAAGCCGGAATCCTTTTGGGATTTCTTGAAGGTGCTCCGGCTGGATTGGTCGGTGCTGGCGGTGTTTTGGCAGTTGCTCCGCATTGCCGATATTCGCAACTACATCTTCAAAAATTTGTTGTTTGAGGTGCCCTGGCTCCGCCGCCACCTCTTTTTGGCCGATGCCCGCAAAATCGTGCCCGGCATGGCCCTGGCCGACCTCAGCTTTGCCGAGGGCTATGGGGGAGTGCGCCCGCAGTTGATCAACAAGCAGGAGAAGAGATTGATGCTGGGGGAGGCCAGCATTCGCCCCCTTCCAGGCCTGGTGTTCAATGTCACCCCGTCACCTGGGGGCACCTGCTGCCTGGGCAATGCGGCAACGGATGTGGCGGCCATCGCCGAGCGGTTGGGATGCCAGTTCGATCGCAGCCGCCTGGAGCGCGAGCTCTACGGCGAACAACCCGAGCCGGTTGGCGCTGCGATGGGGGAGCCTTCCCCGGCCTAGATCCCGCCGCGAAACAGGTGGTTGTGACTGGCTGAGTAGAGCTTGGAACGGGCTTCAGCCGGTGCGGCCAGAGCCGGGCTCACCACATACAAGGTGGTGCGGATCAGCTCCTTTTCTTGGCTCACCTGGGCCATCTGGTTGAGTGGAATCACGGTGAGCCATTGGTCGGGCCAGCTCACCCGGTAGCCAATGGCCACAGGGGTATCGGGGGGGTAATGCTCCAGCAGCTGGGCCTGCACCTCCTCCACATGGCGGGCGCTGAGATAAAGGCAGAGCGATGCCTGCAGCGCGGCCAGGTTGGCCAGGGATTCCCGTTCTGGCACCCCGGTGCGGCCGCCTGCCCGGCTGAGCACGATGGTTTGCACCAGGCCGGGGATGGTGAGTTCGCTTTGCAGCGCTGAGGCCGTGGCCTGGTAAGCGCTGAGGCCAGGCACCACCTCAACACCGATGTCGGCGTCGGCGAGCCGGCAAATTTGTTCGGCGATGGCCCCATAGAGGCAGGGGTCCCCATCGTGGAGTCGCACCACAGTCTTGCCCGCCAGGGCCCGTTCGATCACCACCTCCATCACCGCTTCGAGGGTGAGGGTGCTGGTGCGAATGCATTCACAGCCGGCCGGGGCCAGGGCAGCAATCTGCGGGTTGATCAGGGAGTCGGTCCACACCAGCACCTCGGCCTGCTCGATCACGCGCAGGGCGCGCAGGGTGAGTAAATCCAGGGCCCCAGGCCCTGCTCCCACAATCCACACCTTGGCTGTGGGGCTTGGCGTTTCAGCGGACATGGCGTTGCAGGAGAGGGCGTTGCAGGAGAGGTCTGGTCAGGAACCGAACCCACTGGGGTCAGGCAAGGGGCGATGCCGGCGATAGAGCCACCACAGGCCGATGCCTCCCAAAACAATGAGCAACAGGCTCACCACTTGGGCCATCCTGAGCCCGCCTGCACAGAAGGGTGGTTGGGAGAACAGGCATAGGGGGTCGAGGCGCAGGCCCTCAATCCAGAGCCGTCCAGTGCTGTATGTCATCAAATAGACGCAGCTCAGGGCACCGGCGGGCAAGGTGAGCCGCCCCCTTTGGGCTTGCCGCACCAGCAGTAGTAGCAGTGCGCAAACTCCCAAATTCCACAACGATTCGTAGAGAAAGGTGGGGTGGAAGGTGCTGGCGTTGAGAAAGGCAAGGGGCCGATTGCCCAAGGGGATGGACAGCTTCCAGGGGAGGTCGGTGGGCAGGCCGAAGGCCTCGGAATTGAAGAAGTTGCCCCAGCGCCCGATGGCCTGGCCCAGGGCTACCGCGGGTACCAGCACGTCCAACAGGGGCCAGAAGGCCTGTTTGCGCCAACGGCAGTACAGCACCGTGGCGATGCTGCCGCCCAGCAACGCTCCATGAATGGCTATGCCCCCATGCCAAATGGCGAAGGCTTCAGCCCAATTGCCGGCGTATTGGTGCCACTCCAGCAGCACGTAGTAGGCGCGAGCCCCGAGCACCGCTCCCAGCACCAGCACAGGCAGCAGGTCGGCGATCAGGGCCGGATCGATGCCAAGGGCCTTGCCCAGCCTGGTGGCGAGGGCCAAGCCACTCAGAACGGCCAGGGCAATCAGCAGGCCATACCAGCGCAAGGCAAAGGGGCCCAGCTGGAAAACCAGGGGCCCCGGGGAGGCAAAGGCCAGGGGAAGGATCAAAAGCCTTCGGCGGCCTGCACCTTCTCAACCTGGCGCTTCTTGAGAACCAGCATGATCTGGGCCAGCGCAATCGCTCCGAAGAAGGCCAGCAGGCCGTAGATGCGAACAGGGTTCTGCAGCACCACCTCGGCATCGAGTTGGCCGAAACCGCCCACGTTGGGGTCGTTGGTGAGGGGAGCACCGGCCGCCACCACATCGCCAACGGCGACGGTGACGGTGGGGCCTGCGGGCACGGTTTCGCTGACCGTGGTGCCGTCTTCGGCGGTGATTTGCACCACCGAGGCACCGTTATCAGCAGGGTTGATGGCGCTCACCTTGCCGGCTGCAGGAGCGGTGAAGACCCCGTTGTTGCTCTTCTCACCGGTGGGATAAACCTGGCCGCGGCCGCGATTACCACCCACATGGAGCTGGTATTTGCCGAAGTGGATCGAGCGATCAGTGGCCGGGTCGGGAGAGAGGATCGGGAACACGATCTCCTGGTGTTGGTCCCCAGGAATGGGGCCCACCAACAGGATGTTGGGCTGGTCGTCGGAATACTGGGTATAGAAGATGCCCGCGGTTTCTTCCTTGAGCTCATCGCTCAAGCGGTCTTGGGGAGCCAGGGTGAAGCCCTCGGGCAACATCACCACGGCACCCACATTCAGGCCAGTGGGGCTGCCATCACCAGACACCTGTTGCACGGAGGTGTCGTAGGGAATCTCCACCACCGCTTTGAACACGGTGTCGGGGAAGACCGCCTGGGGCACTTCCACATGGGTGGCTTTTTTGGCCAGGTGGCAGTTGGCGCAGACGAGCTTGCCGGTGGCTTCCCGGGGGGTGGCGTAGTTCTGTTGGGCCCAGAAGGGGTAAGCCCAGCTGGGGGTGGCACCGATCAGCAGAACGGCGAAGCCAAGCAGGGAACCCAGCAGCAGGGAGATGGAGCGGGAGACAGTACGGGGCATCGTGTGGACCAGGCGACAGGGAAGGGGTGAGAGAGGGATCAGGCCCACCAGGGCTTGTCGCCGGTGCGGAAATCGGTTTCGGTCCACTGGCTGAGGAACACGTTGTCGTTGTCGACGGACACGTGGGCCAGGGCCAGGGAGAGGGGCGCAGGGCCGCGCACCACTTTGCCGGTGGCGTCGTACTGGGAGCCGTGGCAGGGGCACATGAACTTGTTGGCACCGCTGTTCCAGGGCACCACGCAGCCCAGGTGGGTGCAGATGGCGTTGATGCCGTAGCTGCCGATCGCATCGGAGCCTTCGACGATCAGATAGGTGGGGTCGCCCTTGAGGCCCTGCACCAGGCTGCGGTCGCCCTCCTTGTGGGTGCTGAGCCAGCCGCTGGCGGTCACCGCATTGCCGGCCGCATCCTTGGCAGTGGTGCCGCCGCCGCCGCCGGCGGCCTTGGGGGGGATGAAGTAATTGACCACCGGATAGAGGGCCCCCAGGGCCACACCGGTGACGGACCCGAAGGTCAGCAGGTTCATGAACTGGCGACGGCCCATCCCGGGCACATCACTGTTCGAAGCGCTCGCTGGCATCTGGGTCATACGGGGCGGCTTTGGGGCCACAGCAACGTGGCGACCATTATGAACCTTGGCTTTGCTGCTCTGATGGCTGGTTTCGTTCGCTGGGC
>JBEDHM010000183.1:0-4814 GCA_041174105.1 Cyanobacteriota bacterium
CAGGCCCAGCTGGAAGCGCCCATGGCCCAGGTGCTCGAACTGCGGGCCCTGATCAACCGCCAATTGGAGCAGTGCCGTTCCCAAGGCGATCTCGGCGCCTCCCTCGAGGCCCAGGTGAACCTGGAGCTGGGTGCAGACACCAGCCCCGAACTAAGGGCTGCCCTGGCGCTGCTGGAGAACAGCCCCCATCCATCCGTCGACAACCTGGCCGATTGGCTGCTGGTCTCGAAGCTGACCCTGGCCCAGGGGCCCGCCAGCGAGACGAGCGTGCTCACCGAAGCCTGCGAGGCCGGCGTGCGGGTGCAGATCAGCAAGGCGCCCGGGACCAAGTGCGAGCGCTGCTGGCACTACGAAAGCGACATCGGCAGCCACAGCGCCCACCCCACCCTGTGCGGCCGCTGCGTTGACGTGCTGGCTTGAGCGGCGCTCACAGCCACGCGGCTGGATCCAAAAACGCCTCCACCGGCTGCGGGGCACCATGCAAGGGCGCGGCCGCTGGGTTGAGCGGTCCCTCCAGCAGATCCGCCTGATCAATCCTGGCGTCAGGGGGCAGGGCCGGCTGGTCGGGATCAAAGGCGGTGGCGTGGCTGACGCTGCTGGAGAAACCCCGAAAGATCAGCAGCTCAAACGGCTCCATCCCAGGAGCTTGCCCGGCCGGTTCAGCAATTCCCACCGGCAACTCACCCCGCAAGCGCAGTACGCGATCTGGCCGAGCACGGCTGATCGCCTCGAGGGCCTGGAGCAAGGCTGCCACCGTCAGCGCGGCCATCGCTCAGAAGTCTCCAGCCACCCGTCCTTGCTTGGGCAGCCGCACCAGCAACCACTGGAGCAGGCCCACGCCATAGGCCACCAGGGCCAGGTAGCCCACAAAACCTGACAGCGTGGGGGTCCAGTTGGCGCCAAAGAGAAAGCCAAACAGCCCCGAGAGGTGCTGGTTGAGGATCTGGGGCGCCTGCAGCCAAACCGCGCAGTGGGGGCCTGTCAGCGCCGCCCTATCCAGGCACACCCAGCTGGTGAGGCTGAACACCGCTCCAACCGGAGCCCACAAGCTCAGACTCCAGCGCCAGATCCGAACCGTGAGCGGCAGGGGCCGCCAGGGCGGCAGATCGGCCAACTCTTCGTTGAGGTCCACCCAGAACCACACCGCCACCACCACCAGCACCTGGGACACCACAATCAAGCCAAAGCCCAGGGGCCGTTGGTTAGCCAGCAACAGCATGCTGATCAGGCGCAAACTGGCCACCTTCCAATAGATCCGCATCAAGCGCAGCAGCGCCCCCTCGCGCCGCACCGCCGCCCAGATCAGGAGCACCAAGGGCAGCCCCACGTTGATCAACATCGCCAGGCGGTAGTCGAGCCACACCAGGGAGCGATAGAGCGTTTCTGGCAGCGCAGCGAGCACGGGGGTGGTTCGGTAAGGCGCCATTATCCGCGTGCCCCAGCGGGCGATAGGGTCCGCCCTATGGCTGCCTTTCCCCTGCCGAACTGGCTGACCTTTCTGCAAGGACCCCGGAGCTCGGCCCCCTGGTGCCGCACGGCCCTCGCCACCGACGCCTCCCTGCAGGGGGCCGTGGACGCCATCGTCAAGCAATTGCAGGGCCGAAGCAGCAGCCTTTCCGGCGCCAGCGGCCATTCCAGCGGCGCCGATCTGGCCCTGGTGTTTGCCTCCAGCAGCTACGCCAGTGACCTGCCCCGGCTGTTGCCCCTGTTGCAGGCCCAGCTGAAGGCCGAGCACTGGCTCGGCTGTGTGGGGGGCGGGGTGGTGGGCACCGATGCCGCTGGCCAACCCCACGAGTTGGAGCATGCCCCTGCCCTGAGCGTCACCTTGCTGCGGCTCCCCGGGGCCGAGCTGCGCCCCTTTGCCATCGACACCCAAACGCTGCCCGATCTCGACGGTCCCGCCCAACCCTGGCAAGCCCTGTTGGGGACGGACCAGGCCGAGTTGGCGGCCATGCCCTCGATGCTGTTGTTGGTGGATCCCAGCTGCCAAGCCATCAACGACCTGATCAGCGGACTCGATTACGCCTGCCCCCAGGCCGCCAAATTGGGCGGCATCGCCGCCACCCACAGCGCCTCCCACGGTTCGTTGCTGTTTGGTAGCGGCGTCACAACGGGAGCGGTGGGTTGCCTGATTGGCGGCGCCTGGCGCTTGGATCCGGTCGTCGCGCAGGGCTGCCGGCCGATCGGGCCCGTACTGGAAGTGGAGCAGGCCGAGCGCAATGTGGTGCTGGAGGTGAGCGAAGGCAGCAAACGCAACAGCCCAGTTGCGGCCCTACAGGCGATCCTCACGGGCCTGAGTCCCGGCGAACGGGAACTGGCCAAAAACGCCCTGTTTTTGGGGGTGGGTCGCAACAGCTTCAACCTTGAGTCCGCCTCCCAGGCCAGCCCAGGCGAGTCGCTGGGCGCCAAGGCCTTTTTGGTGCGCAACCTGATCGGCGTCGATCCCCGCAATGGCGCCGTGGCCGTGGCCGAACGGATGCGGGTGGGGCAACAGGTGCAGTTCCAACTGCGCGATGGCACCACCTCCCGCCAGGAATCACGCCAACTGCTGCAGCGCCAGGGCCAACGCCAACCCGCCCCCCTCGCTGCCCTGCTGTTCGCCTGCCTTGGCCGCGGCCAAGGGCTGTACGGCGAGCGGGATGGGGATGTGAGCCTCTGCCGCGAGAGCTTTGCCGAGGTGCCGATCAGCGGGGCCTTCTGCAACGGCGAAATCGGTCCGATCGCCGGCACCACCCACCTGCATGGCTACACCGCCAGCTGGGCCTTCCTGGTGCCCCACAACGGGGCCGACCATCCCTCCCCGCCCGGCTGATGCGCCAGCACGTCAACCCGCTGAGCCGCCTCTACCAACAGCCCCTGGCCCTGCCCCCACCGGCGGAGTTGTTTGCGGCACCGGAGCGCCCCATCCACCTCGATATCGGCTGCGCCCGCGGCCGTTGTCTGCTCGAGCTGGCCCAGAGGCAGCCGGAACGCAACTACCTCGGCCTGGAAATTCGCCGGCCCCTGGTGCAAGCCGCCGAAGCCGATCGGCTGGCCCTGGAGCTGGGCCAGCTCCGCTATCTGTTTTGCAACGCCAACGTGAGCCTGGAGCAGTGGCTCGCCGGGCTGACCCCAGGGCAACTGGAGCGGGTGTCGATCCAATTTCCCGACCCCTGGTTCAAGAAAAAACACCACAAGCGCCGGGTGCTGCAGCCCGCCCTGCTGCTGGCGCTGGCCGGCGCCCTGGCCCCCGCCCGGGAGCTCTTCATCCAGAGCGATGTGCTGGCGGTGATCGAACCGATGGTGGCCGTGATCGAAGCCAGCGGCTGCTTCCAGCGTCCAGCTGGCGATCCCCATCCCTGGCGGCCCACCAACCCGCTGCCGGTGCCCACCGAGCGGGAAACCCTGGTCCTCAGCCAGGGGCTGCCGGTGTACCGGGTGCTCTACCAACGCAACCACCAGTCCAGGCCGAATTTGCTTGAGCTCGAAGCCCGACTGGAGCAAATGGCCCAGGCGGCCGATAATCCGCCAGAACACCCTGCGCCTCTCCCTTGAGCAGCTCCGCCGCCGCGCCTGCCCCACCATGGATCCTGCGCTGGCAAGGCCTGCTGGCCCATGCCCCCGTGGGACGGCTGGGCCGGCAGCTGCCCTTGATCGCCGGGATCGTGCTCTGCGCCCTGATGGCCGGGTTGCCCCTGGTCACCCGTAGTGGGCTCAGCTTGCTGATTGCGGCCAGTGGCCTGCTCTGGGTGGTGATGGCCCTGCGCACGCCCCCCGGCGCCGTGGGCAGCATCAACCGCTGGATTCTGGGGATCATCGCCCTGGCCTTGTTGGCCACGGGCTTCTCGCCCGTCCCTTCGGCCGCCTTCCACGGTCTGCTGAAACTGCTCAGCTACCTGGGGGTGTATGCCCTGATGCGCCAACTGCTGGCCACAGCTCCGATCTGGTGGGACCGGATGGTGGCCTCCCTGCTGGCCGGCACGCTGGTCACCAGTGTGGTGGGCATCCGCCAATTGTTTGGCGATACCAGCGAGCTGGCCCGCTGGGCCGATCCCAACTCCGTGGCAGACGGCACGATCCGCATCTACGGCACCCTCGACAACCCCAACCTGCTCGCTGGCTTCCTGCTGCCCGCCATCCCGCTGGCCCTGGTGGCGCTGTTGCGCTGGCAGGGGCTAGCCCGCCAAGCCTTTGCGGCCGCGGCCCTGCTGCTGGGTAGCGCCGCCCTGGTGCTCACCTACAGCCGTGGTGCCTGGATGGCGGTGGTGGCCGAGGGCGCGGTGGTGGTGGTGCTGCTGGCTGCGCGCCAAACCCGCCAATGGCCCCCTTTCTGGCGGCGGGTGTTCCCCCTGCTGCTGCTTGTGGTCGCAGGGGCCCTGTTGGTGGTGCTGGTCACCCAGGTGGAGCCCCTGCGGATACGGGTGTTGAGCCTGGTGGCCGGCCGCCAGGACAGCTCCAACAACTTCCGCATCAACGTGTGGCTGGCCGTGCTCGACATGATCCAGGCCAGGCCCTGGCTGGGGATTGGGCCTGGCAACGACGCCTTCAACCAGATCTACCCCCTCTACGCCCAGCCCCGTTTCAATGCCCTCAGTGCCTACTCCATTCCCCTAGAGCTCCTGGTGGAAGCCGGCATCCCAGGGCTTCTGGCAGGCATTGGCCTGGTGTTCACCTGCGGGCGGACCGCCCTGCGCCAATGGGGTCTGGGTGGCCCCAGCGCCTTGCCCGCCCTGGCGGTGCTGGCGGTGATCGCCGGCCTGGCGGTGCAAGGACTGACCGACACGATCTTCTTCCGGCCCGAAGTGCAGCTCAGCGGTTGGTTTTGCGTGGCCACC
>JBEDHM010000184.1:0-2921 GCA_041174105.1 Cyanobacteriota bacterium
AAGTCGCGGATGAACCAATAGCAATAATACAGACACGTATATGAAAGTGCAATTGTTGATGATTGGCATTGTTGGTTGGGTCAATGAGAAGGGTCTAAATCAATATTTAGTCGCGGTTCCCGTTCAAGCAGTCTTAGACGCGGTAGAATGGCAAGGACTACTGGGGCAGGCTTCCAAGTAGTCATTGCCACTAGGGCCGCTTTGAACTTAGCCACGCTGCTGCAAACCATTGAGGGCTGCAGCCACCACTCGGTGATCAGAGTCTTTCTGTAGTCTCTGCAGCTCTTCTCGCGCAACGGAAGCCGTGCCGCAGCCTGGCTCAGCCTCGCCTACCAGTCGGCCCAGGATTTCAGCGCCGCCCACCCGCACCGTGCCATCGCCATCCTGTATAGCCAGTTGAGCTAACTGAAGCAACGCCGCAGGCTGTGCCTGTGGATGCTCGGCCACAGCTGATAGCACGCTGCACCGCAGAAGCCATTCCCTTTCTCGCTCGAATGCTTCCAGCAGGAGTGGCCAAGCTTGTTCAAAGCTATGGCTCACTAGCGCGTTGGCCGCCTCCGCTCTTACGCCCACTTCCGGATCGTGTTGCAGCGTGTGCACCAGCGGTTCCCAACCTGCTGGCGTGGGCTTGTGGCCCAATCCAGAGCAACTCAACTGGCGCAGGACCATGTCGCTCTGCTGTAGGCCGAGTAACAGCAATGGCTCCGCCTGCTCAGGCGTTGCGTTCACCAAGCTCGCCAAGGCGGGCCTGGCCCGACCGGGATTACCGGAGGCGATGGCGTCTCGCAGGTCTGTTTCATTCATCGGTCAGAGATAGCTGGGTGCCGGATCGGTTCCCACCACGCTTCGGATCGCGAGCAGCTGCTCCAGCAGGGCTTCCAGCCGGTGCAAGGGCACCATGTTGGGCCCGTCGCTGAGGCTGTTCTCGGGGTCGGGATGCACCTCCATAAATAGGCCATCCACTCCTACCGCCATCGCCGCCCGCGCCAGCGGCGCCACGAATTCCCTTTGGCCTCCACTGCTGCTGCCCCGGCCGCCCGGCTGTTGTACGGAATGGGTGGCATCAAAAATCACCGGGCAACCCAGGGCCTGCAGCTGCGGCAGCCCTCGATAGTCCACCACGAGGGTGTTGTAGCCAAAGCTGTTGCCGCGCTCCGTGAGCCAGAGGTTCTCCACGCCGGCATCCCTAAGCTTGTTCACAACTTGGGCCATGTCCCAGGGGGCCAGAAACTGGCCTTTCTTCACGTTGATGGTTTTGTCGGTGCCCCGGGTGGCCTCTGCTGCCGCCAACAAAAGATCCGTCTGCCGGCAAAGAAAAGCCGGGATCTGCAACACATCCACCACCGCCGCCACCGGCGCCGCCTGCTGGCTTTCGTGAATGTCGGTAAGCACCGGCAACCCGAGCTGCTGTTTCACCTCCGCCAACACCGCCAAGCCTTCCTCCACACCAGGTCCGCGAAATGAACTGCCTGAGCTGCGATTGGCCTTATCGAAGCTGGACTTGAACACGTAGCGAATGCCCAGGCGATCCGTGATGGCCTTCACCTGCTCCGCCACCTGGAGCGCCAGATCGCGGCTCTCGATCACGCAGGGGCCGGCGATCAGGGTGAAGCTCATCGATGCACTGGGCTAGTGATGTCCCGATCCTGGCGCATGTGGCTCGTCAGGCCAAATTCAGCGGATGGCCTGTTGATTCAGGCCGCTGCAAACTCTTCTGAGCGGCTCTCGTTCTGATGCCTGATTGTGGTGTCTGCAAGCTCCACGGCGACGACACAGCGCGTCAGCGCTATGAAATCAGCCGCAGCCCGCTGTGGATCCTTCGGCACCACCCGGATCCAGCGCCGTTGCCAGGATGGCTACTGCTGGATGCGCGCCGCCACCTGGCTGGTCCGATCGCCTTCACAACGGAGGAAGCCGCGGCCTGGGGCGGAGCGATGCAGCAGGCGTCGCGGCTGGTGCAAACCCTCACGGGCTGTGATCGGGTGTACGCCATCGCCTTCGGCGAGGGGGCACATCACCTGCATCTGCACCTGATTCCGCGCCACGGCGCAGAACCCGCCACGGAGGCCTGGCGGGTGGCCGATCTGTACCGGGCTGTGGCGCAGGGTGAACGTCCCCCAGCCCATCCAGAAGCGGTGCGGGTCATGGTGGAGCGCGCTAGGGCAAGCCACCTAACCTCCCAGTCATGACCCAGCCGATCCCGATCTTCATCGGTGTGGACTCGCGAGAACGGGCCGCCACCAATGTGCTGATCGACAGCCTCGTGCAGCACAGCAGCACGCCTCTAGCGATCACACCTCTGATCACACCCCAGCTGGAAGCCCAACAGCTCTATTGGCGCCCGCGCGACCCCAAACAGAGCACCGCTTTTTCCTTTACGCGCTTTCTGGTGCCCCATCTGATGGGCTACCAGGGCTGGGCGATCTTTATGGACTGCGACATGCTCGCCCGTGGCGACATCGCCGAGCTCTGGGCCCTGCGGGATGAGCGCCATGCGCTGATGTGCGTGAAGCACGAGCATGTGCCCCGTGAGGAGGTGAAGTTCCTCGGTGCCCTGCAGACCCGCTACGAGAAGAAGAACTGGAGCTCCCTGATGCTGTTCAACTGCGGGCGCTGCACGG
The DNA here is from genome assembly GCA_041174105.1 of Cyanobacteriota bacterium. Taxonomy (GTDB): domain Bacteria; phylum Cyanobacteriota; class Cyanobacteriia; order PCC-6307; family Cyanobiaceae; genus Cyanobium_A. The sequence continues at coordinate 2,622 of JBEDHM010000184.1, forward strand.
CCCTCACACCCGACTACGTCAACACGGCGTCGGGCCTGCAGCTGCACCGCTTCGAGTGGCTCCAGGGCGACCACGAGATCGGCGCCCTGCCCATCGAGCGCTGGAACCACCTGATCGACGTGCAGCCGCCGCGGACGGAGCCTGCGGCGGCGGGCGGTCCGGCCCTGGTGCACTGGACCCTGGGTGGCCCCTGGTTTGCCGACTACCGCCTGGGGGGCGGTGTGCTGGCGGCCGAGTGGTTGGCCGCCCGGGACGCGGCATTCCGGCTGTGGAACTGAGCGGGAGAGCGCTTACCAGGCC
>JBEDHM010000185.1:0-6574 GCA_041174105.1 Cyanobacteriota bacterium
CCTTGCAGTTCCTGCCCCCGCGGGCCTGATCGCCCCTGGCGAACTTTCAAGACGCCGAACGTCGTCCTCTACAATCGACCCACCGCGGCTCGGTAGCTCAGCTGGTTAGAGCGTGGGATTCATAACCCCAAGGTCGGGAGTTCAAGTCTCCCCCGAGCCATCGCGCCTGGACTTCTCCAGGCATTTTGCTTTCCATCGATGCAACTTTGCGTCGGTTCAACTTCGTGTCGACGCAACTGTGGTCCATTGACTTTCGAGTCTCGTTTTGATCTCAAACGAGTTTTTTGATCTCAACGCAGTTCAATGGCGTTGAGTCTTTCGCGAAAGCCATAAGCAGCACCACTCTCACCAGAGTCCTCGCTGTTGCCAGCGATCGGGCTGCTCGCCAAGGGCGGCACGGTCGCCTGGGGTGTTGTTGCCACCTGAGCCTGGCTGCTGGATCCACCGCGCCGGAAACGTTGGGATGGGCCCCGTCCTTCCAGGGCCCGGGTCAGTGATCTGCTGCGGTTTGCTTCGCCCACGCTCTGGCCTTCCTTCGGGCGGACCAGGGGGTTGTCCTTTAGCTCCGCGCGCACCTGGTTGATCAAGCGGAAGTGCCCCGTGGTGTTGTATTTGCGTAAAACCGTGGGATCCCAGGCCATGGGGCAAAGCTGCTGCGATCGGACCAGACTATCGCCCAAGGGCTTTGGATTTGTGATAAATTTTTGTGAGGAGAACTGGTAGTCGGTACGACTTCGCTGAAGCTTTGATGGGGCGGGGCCCCGTTTTCGTTCCTCGGCGTTGCTTGCTGGCTGGCACCCCTCTCCCTGTATTCATCGCCCTTCCTTACGAGCATGTCCAGGCTGGTTGGTCTGCAAGCCCCCGATTTCACCGCCACCGCCGTGGTGGATCAGGAATTCAAGGAAATCAAGCTCTCCCAGTACCGCGGGAAGTACGTGGTGCTGTTCTTCTATCCCCTCGACTTCACCTTCGTGTGCCCCACGGAGATTACGGCTTTCTCTGATCGCTACAGCGATTTCACCAGCCGCAACACTGAAGTCCTTGGTGTGTCTGTTGATAGCCAGTTCAGCCACTTGGCCTGGGTTCAAACCGACCGCAAAAACGGCGGCCTTGGCGATATCGCCTACCCCCTCGTTGCCGACCTGAAAAAGGAAATCGCCAGCGCTTACAACGTGCTGGACGAAGAAGCCGGCATTGCCCTGCGCGGCCTGTTCATCATTGATCCTGAAGGCGTGATCGCCCACAGCACGATCAACAACCTTCCGGTTGGTCGCAGCGTGGATGAAACCCTGCGGGTTCTCCAGGCCTTCCAATACGTGCAGTCCCATCCCGATGAGGTCTGCCCTGCCAACTGGCAGCCCGGCGAGAAAACTATGAATCCTGACCCCGTCAAGAGCAAGGACTTCTTCGCTGCGGTCAACTGAGACCTGCCTCAACCCACCACAAGACGGTGATCAACGCCAAGGGGGCCCATCAGGGCCCCTTTTTTGTGCGAGTGCCCTGCCCTTAGCAGCCTTTATCAGCCGAGCAGGCTGGCAAGCAGCCTGTAGCCATCGCGACCGCCGGTTTGGGGATCACAGGCCCGTTCTGGGTGCGGCATCAGGCCCAACACATTGCCAGCCGCATTGGTCAAACCCGCCACATCGCCAACGGATCCATTCGGGTTTTGGCTGTAGCGCAGCACCACCTGGCCATTGGCCTCCAAGGACGCCAGTTCATCGGCCCCGCACTGGTAGCGGCCTTCCCCATGGGCAATGGGCAGGGTGATGGACTCGCCAGCTTGGTAACCCCGAAGCCAGCGGCATTGGCCAGGTTGCACGGCCAGCTGGGCAGGCTCGCAGAGGAAATGCAGCTTTTGGTTTCGTGTGAGCGCACCCGGGAGCAAGCCCATTTCGGTGAGCACTTGGAAGCCATTGCAGATGCCAAGCACCGGTCCACCAGCCTCGGCAAAGCTTTTGAGCGACTCGAGCACGGGGGCAAAGCGGGCGATGGCACCGCAGCGGAGGTAATCCCCGTAGCTGAACCCACCGGGCAACACCACGGCATCAAGACCCGACAAATCCCTTTCCTCATGCCAGAGGAACCGGGTCGGCAAGTCCAGGCACCCCTCCAGGGCCCAGCGCACATCACGATCGCAATTGGAGCCTGGGAAAACGACGATGCCGACCGTCATACGTCTGCTCCTCCTGCTGCAGCGCTGGCGACTTCAGCAAGGTCCAAGGTCCAGTCCTCAATCACCGGGTTAGCGAGTAACCGATCACTGAGAAGTTCCAACTGGGACTGGGCCGTCGCAAGGTCCGGTGCCTCCAGCTCCACCTGGATCGCTTTACCGATCCGCAACGAGGTGATGCCTTCAACCCCGAGTCGGACTGCTGCGGCTTTGGTGGCCTCCCCGGCTGGGTCCAGAACGGAAGGCCTGAGGGACACCTGCACGCTCGCTTGATAGATGGGCACCTGATCAGCCAATCGTTTGTTAAATCTTGGCAGCCCAGTGGTCGCCCCAGCCCACCCCTGGCCAGGTTGGGGGAAGGTCGTCCGCAAGCCATGGTCCAGCGAGGAGCCCCTGCCTGGCCGATGGAACTGGCTCTTGTGGCGGGAATGGCGCTGATGGCCCCCCAAGCCTTTGCTGGCCAACCCCCGGCCGACAACCATGGCCAAAGCCTGAACCTGCGCTGCCGTGTCGCCGAGGGCCCCTGGCAGGCCTGCCAGATGCAAGTTCAGGACGTAGGGCGCCGTTGGTCGGTCGACGTGGGTGGTCAACGGTTGTTGTTTCGCCACGATGGCCGTGGCACGGTGTTGATGTGGCACGCTCCGGGCAGGTGGGTCCCTGTGGATACCCGCTGGATTGCGGGGAATGCCGGCACGGACCCAGCCCTTTGTTGGGATGGCATTTGCGCCCTTGGGCCCATCCCCTTGGATTGAGCCAGCCAGGTGAGGTTGGCTGTTTGATGCAACCCAGCTAGGGAACAGGCACCAGCACGGCCGACTCCAGAGCGGTCTGCAAATGGGGGGCGTTCAGACCAAACCCCAGGATCACCAGCTCTAAGCCCGGGGTGGGTGCGGCACCAGGGGCATGGTCGCCTTCAAACCAGCATTCCAGCCTCGGACCGACGGCCTGGATTTGCAGGGGTCTGGCCTTGCCTTCGAGGAGCAGCCGCCCTTTGACCCGAATCAGGCCACCCGCGGCGATCAACTGGGCCAGCGTGGATTCCAGCTTTTCGCGGCTAAAGCTGCCTGGGATCTGAAACGCCAGCGACTCCATGGCCACATGCACATGGTCGTGGACGTGGGAATGGGCCTCATGGGAATGGGCTTCATGGGATTGGCTGTCATGCGAGTGGTCGTCATGGGCGTGTTGTTGGCCATCCCCATCCCGGTTGAGCCCCAGGATCAGGGCTGGATCCACCACGCCCCGCTCCATCGCCAGCACCGGAGTGCCTGGCCGCAGCACAGGGGAGAGCTGATGCTGCAGTGCCGAAAAAGCCTTCGAATCGAGCGAATCGGCCCGGCTCACCAGCACAAGGTCGGCCGTTTCCAGCTGCTCTTCAAACAAATCCTCGATTGCTGATGCGTGATCGAGGCTTGGATCGGCCAGCCGCTGGGCTTCGAGGGCCCTGGGATCGGCCACCACGCTGCCTGCGGCCAGGGCTTCTCCATCCACCACCGCCACCACGCCATGGACCCGCGTTCGCGTGCGGATTTCTGGCCAGGCAAAGGCTGCCAAAAGCGGTTCAGGCAGGGCGAGACCACTGGTTTCCACCACAATCCCATCGATCTGGTCGGCCCGATCCAGCAACCGCTCCATGGTGGGCAGAAAATCGTCCTGCACCGTGCAACACAGGCAGCCATTGGCCAGCTCCACCAGCCGGCCATCAAGCTCCTCGTCTGGGCAGAAGCCGCAGCGACGCAGGAGATCGCCATCGATCCCCACCTCGCCGAACTCATTCACCACCACGGCGAGCCGTTGGCCGCTATTGAGCAAGAGGTGCCGTAGCAAGGTGGTCTTGCCGGCCCCGAGAAAACCTGTCACCACGGTGACGGGCAGACGGGATGGGGTGGACAACGCCATCGCGATCTGCAGGCCGTGAATGAAGCGCCAATCTAGGCGCGTTCACCGGCAGCCCAAGCTTTCCTTCGTGTCGATTCCGGTGATCGGATTGCTGCCGCTGGCGCGCTTGCAGAGCTCCCGTTGCTCGGGCAGATCGAGCACAGCGTCAGTGAAATCTGCCCCGGTGATGGTGGCCCCCTTGAAATGGCTTTGCATGAGCATGGCGTTGGCCAAGCGGGCGTTGGTGAGGTTGCTGTTCTCGAAATGGCTGGCAAACGCCACCACATCACCGAGGTTGGCCGCTTCCAAATTGGCTCCCTGCAGATCGCTGCTGTTGAACACAGCACCCCGCAGATCGCTCTCGCTGAGGTCAAAGCCCGCCAAGGAGGTTTTGAGAAACTCCTGCTGTTTCAGGTCGCGCCCATGCATGTCGGGCTGCAGATCCTGAAGGCTGCGTTGGCTGCGTAGCTCAGGAGCTGTGATCGCCGATGCCACAGGAGCCACGCCAACCCACAGGCAACAGGTGAGCAGTAGGCCCATCAGGCGGAGGCCCCAACGCTTGGCAAAAAGGATCACGGATGCACCACTACGGTGGGGCCTCAAGTTATGCCAACCATGGCGATGACCCTGCGGGTGGTGGTGCCCCCTCACCCCCTGATCGGCCACTGGCTCACGGTGTTGCGCGATCGCCAGACTCCGCCGGCCATCTACGCCAGTGCCACCGCTGAGTTGGGCCGTTGGCTCACCTACGAAGCCCTGCGGGATTGGTTGCCCCATCGCCAGGTCGCCTTGGAAACTCCCCTCGCCCCAGCGGAAGGGGCGATTGTGGACCCCTCGGTTCCGCTTCTGGCAGTTCCATTGCTGCGCTCAGGTCTTGGCCTTTGGCAAGGTGCGCAGGCGGTGTTGCCCTCGGCCCAGGTGGGCCATTGGGGCGAGGGGGTTGATGGCTTGCCCACGGGGATCGATCCCCGCTGTGGAGTGTTGGTGTTTGCCGCCGAGGTGGCTTCAGGCTCAGGTTTGATCGCTGTTCTCGAGCGCCTCTCGGCGCTGGGCGTGTCGGGTGATCGGCTGCGGGTTGTCACCGCCCTGACCGCCAGTGCCGGCCTGAAGGCCCTGGGGGAACGTTTTGCCGATCTCACCCTCTACACCGCCTGCATCGATCCGGATCTGGATGAAGCGGGCCGGATTGTTCCGGGGATCGGTGCTGTCAGAGACCGGTTATTCGGCACCACAAGCCCTGCTGAGGCTGCAATTCGCCCCTAACTCCCTAGGCTGGATTCTCCAGCTCAGGGTTCATGGCCGATCGCAACGGCACCTCCAGTGGTTCAGGCGCCCTGTTGAGTGGGGTGGCCGGTGCCTTGCTCGGCGCGGCTGGCTTGGCCTGGTGGCTGCTTTCGGAGGCCGAAAAAAGGCGTTTGGAAGGTCGCCAACAGCGGGTGCTGCGCCTGTCAAGACTCCACGATGGGGCTTCGGAGGACGACGGCGCCCAGGAGCAGCGTCCGCGCAGCGCGGGCCAAGGCCAACAGGACCTGCACCACAAGGTGCATGAGTTGAACCAGGCCATTGAGGACGTGCGCCGTCAACTCGAGGGCATGGCGACCAGCCGGTAGGTTGCCTACAGCGTCCCTGCCCGCTGACCATGCTCCGTTCTGCTGCGATCACCCAAGGCATCCAGCGCTCACCAAACCGCGCGATGTTGCGCGCGGTGGGGTTTGGGGATGGCGATTTCAGCAAGCCGATCATTGGCATCGCCAATGGCTACAGCACCATCACGCCCTGCAACATGGGCCTGAATGATCTTGCCTTGCGGGCTGAAGCTGCGGCAAAAGCGGCTGGGGCCATGCCGCAATTGTTTGGCACGATCACGGTCAGTGATGGCATCTCGATGGGCACCGAGGGGATGAAATATTCCCTGGTGAGTCGGGAAGTGATTGCCGATGCCATTGAAACGGCATGCAACGGCGAATCCATGGATGGGGTGTTAGCAGTAGGGGGCTGCGATAAGAACATGCCCGGAGCCATGTTGGCCATGGCTCGCATGAACATTCCTGCCATTTTTGTATACGGGGGCACTATCAAACCCGGTAAATTGGGTGGTTGTGATCTCACGGTTGTGAGTGCGTTTGAGGCTGTCGGTCAATATGCTGCCGGCACCATCGACAGCGAAGAATTGACCGCGGTTGAGAAAAATGCCTGTCCTGGAGCTGGTAGTTGCGGTGGAATGTTTACAGCCAACACCATGAGCTCCGCCATCGAGGCGATGGGCTTAAGCCTTCCGGGAAGCTCCACGATGGCTGCCGAGGATGCTGAGAAGGCCGACAGTGCCGCCCGTTCTGCTGAGGTGTTGGTGGATGCGATCGCCAACAACATTCGCCCCCTCGACCTGCTCACCCGTGAAGCCTTTGAAAACGCCATTGCCGTGATCATGGCGGTGGGTGGATCCACCAATGCCGTGCTGCACCTGTTGGCGATCGCCCGCACCGCAGGGGTGCCCTTGAGCATCGATGACTTTGAAGCCATCCGCCA
>JBEDHM010000186.1:0-10762 GCA_041174105.1 Cyanobacteriota bacterium
GACTGTCCCTCAAAGCGCCTGCTGCCATGCCCCTGCTGCCCCGCCGCTTTGAGCGCCTCAAGGCCGTGCTCGATCGCCGCATGGGGGATCTCACCGTGCTGCTGGAGCATGTCGACAAACCCCACAACCTCTCGGCCATCCTGCGCAGCTGCGATGCCGTGGGGGTGTTGGAGGCCCATGTGGTGAGCCTCTCCGGACGGCTGGCGGCCGTCAACAGCACCGCCAAGGGCAGCGAGAAGTGGGTGCCGCTGCATCGTCACTCGCACACAGCAGAGGTGATGCAGCAGCTCAAAGACCAGGGCTTCGGCCTGTACGGCACCCATCTGGCGGTGGATGCCATCGACTACCGCCAGTGCGACTTCACCGGCCCCACGGCCTTTGTGCTGGGGGCAGAAAAGTGGGGACTCAGTGACGAGGCCACCGCCCTGGTGGATCAGGCGATCGTGATTCCGATGATCGGCATGGTGCAGTCACTGAATGTGAGTGTGGCCACCGCCACCCTGCTGTTCGAAGCCCTACGCCAGCGGGAGGCCGCGGGCATGGTGCCCAAGGCAGGCGAAGGGGTGCCCGATGGCCGCTATGGCGAGGTGCTGTTTGAGTGGGCCTATCCGGAGGTGGCTGCCTGGTGCCAGCGGGAGGGTAGGCCCTACCCCGAGCTTGACGCGGAAGGGGCGATCAGCGAGGCGTTGCCCCGGAGCGTTCGTCTGCGTTGCTGAGCAGGCGGCGACTGGTGGCGCTGGGCAACCACAGCGCCAGAGCCAACGCCAGCAACTCCAACAGCAGCTGGCGACCACCCAACAACACCACCAGCAGGGCAATCACCGCCAGCATTTGCTGAAAGAGGCCCAGCACGTCGTCGCGGTCAGCACTGCCGCCAAACCACAGCAGGGCCGAAGAAACCAGCAACACGGCGTCCAACCAAACGGGCATGGGCGAGCCAGGCGATTCGGCCATTCTGGCGGGCCCGCTAGGAGCCTGCACGGCCACTGGCGCCACCGCTCAGCCACTGCTCTAGCCCTTCACCCAAAAACGAGAGCCCCAGCACCAACACAAACATCGCTAAGCCTGGATAGAGGGCGGTCCACCAGATCCCGGTGGGGACGGCGGTGAGGGCCTGCTGCAAATCACCGCCCCACTCGGGGATGGTCTCGGGCAAACCAAGGCCCAAAAAGCCCAACCCCCCCAGCACCAGCACGGCGTCGGCCGCGTTGAGGGTGAGCAGCACGGGCACCGAGGTGATCACATTGCGCAGCAAATAGCGCCGCAGGATCCAGATCGGACCGGCCCCCAGCGATTGAGCCGCCTCGATGAACAGCTCGGCCTTGACCTGGGCCGATTGGTTGCGCACCACCCGGAAGTATTGGGGGATGTACACCACACACAACGCTGCAGCGGCATTGGGCAAACCCCGCCCCAGCAGGAATGCCAGCACCACCGACAGCAGCAATACCGGCAGGGTGTAGAGGGTGTCCATCAGCAGAACGAGCAGCCGATCAACCCAGCCCCCCAGATAGCCGCTCACCATCCCCAGGGGCACGCCGATCACCAAGGCAATGCCCAGGGCCAACAGCACCACTTGAAGCGCCACCCCACTGCCCGCCAGGGTGCGCACACACACATCGCGGCCGAGCCGATCGGTGCCGCACCAATGGGCCAAGGAGGGCGGGGCATAGATCGGATTTTGCAGGCCCGCATTGGGATCACTCAGCACACCGACCTGGATCAGCAAGGGCGTGAGCAGGGCCACCAGGGCGTAGGCCAGCACGATCGCCACCCCCCAACGGGCCATCCGGGCCGAGAGCGAGGGAGCCCTCTTCGCCAAGGACAAGTGGAAAAGAGCGGGCATCCAATCCCTTGGGGGTGGGCCCAAGCTATGGGGAATCTGGCCCGTTTCCCATCCCAAGGGCCGAGAACACCGCCGACCTGCAGCCACTTGGAGAACGCAGGGCTTCTGCCTGTCAGCCGAAAGTGAACCTAAAAGCTCTAAGCATTTGCTCAGGAAAGGTTCATGGTGGGCTTGGTAAACACTCCCCCAAATGGGTGAAGACTGCAGCAAATCTGCAGTAATAGTGTTTTTAGAGATCCAACAGGGGCTCTGGCTTTCCTGTTGACCCCACCCCCTTGGACCAAGCCATCCAAGGCCAAACCCTTATCCGACCATGACCCGCCAAAACCCCAGCAAACTGTCTGATCAGAATCTCGCCCAACGGCATGGACGCCTGCACCGCCTGGGAGCCCGCCCCATGGCCCGCCTGCGCCACAGCAAGGGCTTCACCCTGGTGGAGCTGATGGTGGTGATTGTGATCGTGGGCATCCTCAGTGCCGTGGCCCTGCCCAAATTCCTTGGCGTCAAAGACAAGGCCAAACTCAATACCCAATTGGGTGAAGCCGCTGGCCTGGCCAAAGAATGCTCGGCCGCGATCATCGCCGAGGGCACCTATCCTGCCGATTACGCCTCGACCACAACCAATACCGGTCTCACGATTAGCGGCAATTGCAATGGTGGCACGACCGCCACGGCTCCAACAGCTGGCAATGACATCACCTACACGACAACCGTGGCCAATGGCAATGAAGGCGCCAAGTGCGGAACAGACCCCCTTACCGATGGCCAGCAATGCGTCGTGACAGTATCTGCCGACACTGGAAACATCACCTACGCCCCTTCCACATAGCCCAAAAAGTCACCGATCTCTAAGCAAACAACTCTCACCAAAGGTCAACCCTCATCAGATTTGCTTGCCCCATTGGGAGCAAATCTGATGGTCGGCCTTTGACATCAGGCCAACAGCCATGGGCCAGATTCGATTTCAATCAGCGAGCTCCCCGGTTCTTCCAATCCAAGACCCTCAAAGATTGCCCCAACTGGGCCTCACACTCCCCGAACTGCTGATCAGCGTGGTGATTGTGGGCTTGCTGAGTGCCATCGCGCTGCCCAACTACATGAACTCGATCAAGGCCACACGCCAAAAAGACGTGGCCAATCAAATTGCCAATATTCAAACCAGCATCGAGGCCTACCGGGAAGAATTTCTGGCTAACCCCACCAGCTGGGATGGCCTCGCACGCATCGCCCCCATCAGCACCAACAACGGCAGCGCCAAGGGCAACAGCTTCTCGCCGATCACCAGCTCCAATGGGGGCTACTACACCGTCACCATCAGCAGCACGGGAAATCTTCTCAGCCTCAGTGGCACGCCGGTGTCCAGTTGGTCGGCCAAGTGGGATATCAAGGCTTGTTTGAACACCCAAACAGGCCTATCCGATACCAAATTGGGTAACGGCAGCACAGCTGCTGCCACGCCGGTGTGCACGTAGGTGGCGACCATGCGCCCCACTGCCCGAGCACGGAGATTCTCTCGAAGAAGATCCCAACAGGAGCAGGGGATGGCCCTACCCATCGCCCTGATCCTTGGCGCTCTCTTGCTCGTCGCCAGCGCAGGATTACTGGTGAAGATGTTGCTGCTGCGCAGCGCTGGAGCGGCCGAAAGCTACAAACAGCTCGCCGAGCTGGCATCCAGCAACGGGCTCAGCCGCATCCTGGCCAAACTCAACGACAGCCAGACCATCGATATCAGCTATCTGTGGCGCTTGAGCCAGGACGAGCAGCTCGATCCCGTGGGCACCCCACCTCGGCAATGGGATCTGGGGGATCCGAGCCTGCGTCCGCTGATGGAGCAACCCTGCGCCCCCCTGAGCCTGACAGCCACCACCAAATCAATCCTGCTGGGAGGGGATCTCTCCCCAGGCGACAACCTGCGTAGTGATGGGCGACCCGACAGCGTGGGTATCAGCTACAGGCTGCGCTCCTACAGCTATTCGCCGGGCGACAGCAAAGCCACCTTCACCGTGGAGGGGTATGCCACCCAGGGCAGCGGCAGCAGCCAAAACGTGTTGGCCCGCTCCCTGCTCACCCGGGTGCTGGCGCTGAAGCGACTGGTGCGCAGCAACGACGACTGGGGGGTGATCGCTGCCAGAACGATGGCGCTGGGGCCGACTTCCATCACCGGCAACGGCAAGGTGCTGTGGCTGCTCGATAGCGCGGGCGCGGCACGCTTTGGGGTGGCAGGGGCCTGCGCTGCCCCCAGCGTGGGGGCAGCGCTGGGGAGTTCCAACGCCACCACCCAAGCCAAGCTCTGGCCGCTGGTGGGGACCGACTTCCCCAGCCCGGGTCAGTTCGACCAACTGGCCGCCATCGACCAGGTGGGCGGCAGCAGCCCAACCCAACGGCGGGTGTGGAACATCGACGACAAACGCAGCACCACCTGCAGCGGCGGATCCCCTGGCACGACGGGCGCCACCGGTGAGGCCATCTGCACCCGGGGGGAATCCAGCACCAGCTGGAGCAGCGGCGAGACGGCTGCCACCGTGAAACGCTCCGGCGGCGCCGGCAGCAGCATCACGGCGATCACTCTCCATGCCGACAACATTTGTGCCGGCAGCACCGGCAGCCAACCCTGCCTGCTCTGGGTGGAGAGCCTGCAACTACGCAATGGCGCCACCCTCTCCATCGAGACGGCGAGCAGCCAGGGGGCCAGACCCGTGATCCTGCGGCTGCTGCGCCCGCAGGAAACGATCAACCTCACCAGCGGCAAGCTTTGCCAGGCAAATTTTGCCTCCAGCGCCAGCAGCACCCTGCCCTGCAGCAGCAGTGCGAAAGCCGAAAATCTGGCAATCGTGGCCAGCAACGGCGATAGCGCCACCAATTGCAGCAGCGCCACCCAAACGCTCAAATTTGGGGGCACCAGTTTGCCCGCGGCCCTGGTGCTGATGCCCCAGGGCACGGTGTCGATCAGCGCAGCCGCCACGATGAATGGGCTGCTCTGGGCCGGCAACATCTGCGCCAGCCCAGGGATTGCCCTCTCCACCACCAACACCGGCGGCTCCAGCATCATCGACGGCTTCAAATCCACCTGGAAATGGGATGACAGCCTCACCTTTGGCCGCACCGTCACCCGGGGCATTCGCGGCACGGGCCTCGACCTGTTTAGGCGCTGGTAGTGATGAACCCTCGGCGCCGCCACAGGAAGCCGAAGCCTGCATCAGGATTCAGCCTGGTGGAGGTGCTGATTGCAGCCATCATTCTCTTCATCATGCTGCTCAGTGCCAACAAAGCCCTTGTGCTGGGCATGGCCAGCACAAGACAAGGGGCCAGTCGCACCAGCATCGAGTCGGAAATTCTCAACGACATTGAAATCATCCAAGGCATCGATTCGAGCCTCAGTGCGGATCTCAATGGCTGCGGCACAGGAGGAGGCTCGGCCTATCTCAAAAGCAAAGTTGAAAGCCTCAATCCCGTAGCCACTGACCGGACATGGCAACGCACGCTGGATACCAGCGAACCCACCATCCTCACGGTCACCTACAGCTTTGCCATTCCAGAAGCCACTGGCACCAGCAGTGGCTCGAGCGGAAGTGGCGCAGCCGATGGCCTTGGCACGGGCATGGAAAAGCGGGTGGTTGAAATCAACCCAAGCTTCCTTACCGAGTGCCCCACATGATGCAACGCCACCCACCCCATTCAGGCTTCTCCCTGATTGAACTGCTGGCCACAATCGTGATTGGCCTGATTGTGGCGATGGCGACCATCCCCCAGCTGCAGCAGCGCTACAAGCAATCCCAGGTGGATGCCTATACCAGCCGGCTGGAAGCCGGGATCAATCTCCTCAAGGCGGGCATGATCAGCCGGCAAGATTCCTGCACGATTGTGTTTCCTACAGGCGCAGGCACCGAAACCGAGATCAGGCCATCAGCCCTGGAAAGCCTGCAGATCGATACCCAGGGGGCAGGCAGCAACTGCCCGAAGCCATCCTCGATGGGCAGCGCAGGCGGAGCCAATCTGAGCATGAACAGCTCTGACCTCAGGCTTGTGAACATCAAGCACAGCTTGAGTTCGAGCCAAGACAATGACATTCGCCTTCTCATTTCTCCTGCCAGCATTTCGATGACCACCATCGGTGGTGTCACTGCCCCCGATGCCAACTTCAGCACCCAAGCATTGATCATTCGGATTCGCTCGGCTTCTTTGAAATCCAGGTCCATGGGATTTGAGCGCTGCTTGAAACTGGAACCCATGACGGGAACACTGATCCGCGGAACCTGGATAGGAAGCACCTTTTCACAGGGGAGCTGCAGTCGAAACCAATGAACTCAGCCAACTCTCAGCGACACCGAAGTAAGCCTTCACGGCAAGTTGCGCACTCTCCTGTCATACTGAAAACCAAGGACAACAGAGCAGCGAAAGATTCCAAGAGCGAGTCCAGACCACAGCCCAGTAGTCCAGGACTCCCCCTTCCTCTTAACAACAGCAGAAGCACCAGCGCCCCTTCTCCCGTGAAACGCCCGACCCCCATTCAGCTCAAGCGAACCCGCCAGGGGCATGGGGGCTTCAGCCTCTCGGAAACGGTGATCGCTGCGGCAGCTGGAGCCGTGTTGATCACGGGGGGGGCCATTGCCCTGCGCACGATCAGTTCGTCGATGCAGCACAGCGGCGATCTCAACAGCTTGCGCACCAGTGCCACCAGTGGCATGCGCTTGCTGCGCTCAGAAGTGCAACGCAGCCTGTATCTCGTGGTGGGTGGCGGCAGCCACGATAGTGAGCGCGACTACACCGACCTCAACGATCCGAACCACCCCGAGTACGCCGCCAGCATCAGCGAATGCAAGGCCTTGGCCGGTGGTGCTGTGTTCAACCCAATGTTTGGCCTGAAGATGGCCGAACTCAACACGCCCGTGATCTACGGACTCGGGCTATCCCAGAACGGCAACACCTATGCCCTGATTCGCTGCGGGGCGCCCCTCAACACCGATGGGCACTATGAAACCGAGCAACCCACGCTGGCCCCAATCCTCGAAAATATTGGCAAGATTCCCTGCACAAAACCCGCTGGCAGTAGCTGCGCCGCACCGAAAAATAGCCAGGGCAAAGAAATGACCCTGGCCGAGATTGCTGCGGCAGTCGACACGACGCTTTCAGTCAATCCGGCAAACGAAGATTTAGATAATCGCAGCAAGCCAGCTACCTATCTCCAGCCCGCCATCGCCATCAAAACCGACAAAATCCGCAAGCTACTCAAACTGGTGGATCCCACAGATTCCTCGGATGCTATCAGCTTTAGCTTCCTGGAAATTCCTGGCGGCACCAGTGATGCCATGGTCGATCTCGACATGATCGCCTATGCCAGGGCCGACAAGGTGGCGCGCACGGATGCCTATTACAGCGTGATGAATGGAGACACCGCATCCGCCAGTGAACCCACCACCCTCTCGGGATGCACTGGCTCCAGCTGCAGCTTCTATGGCATTCCAGTCACCAACAATGCCATCGCCTTAATTGTCGATGGATCAGGCTCAATGAGTTCCTGTATTACCTGGGGCAGCACCTACAACAGCACAACCCGCGTCTATTACAACGGCTCCAGCTACATCTCCACCAAACGCAACTGCCTGGTGACCCGCATGGAATCGTTGCAAAACGAACTGCGCAATCTGCTGATGTCGTTGCCTAGCACCGTGAACATCAGCATCCAGGCCTTCAGCTCCCCGGGCTATCTCAACCACCGGGTCTGGATGAATGGAGATTTGGTTCCCCTAGCCGACACCAATCGCACCAGTGCCTTGGCCTTTGTCAATTCCCTCTCATCAGGCGATGTCACCCGTTGGGGCGGCACATCTCCCTGGTCCACCCTTGACAAGGCCTTTGCCAATAGCAACACCAAGTCGATCTACTTCATGACCGATGGGGATCCAAACAACGATCGCAATGGGGGCTCCTGGTCGTCATTTGACTTCCAACCCACGGCCAATACCTACCTGGGAATGAACAACAGCCGGAGCATCAAGCTGGTCGCGAATACCGTGTCGATTGGCCAAGATTCCCCTTGGCTCAAGCTGATCAGTGATGGGGCCAGTGGCACCTATAAAGTGGTGAATCAGGCTTACACCACCGTGAATTAGGTGCTGCAGTCGCAGTGAATCGACCTTCCGCATGGCGACAGCATCTGCTGGGCAGCATCGAGGGCCAGCTCAAGCTCGCCACTGGAGCCGTGTTACTGCTTGGCTTCAGCCTTGCCAGCCTCGGCACCCTCTGGGTCACACGCCAAAACCTGCTGCACGACCTGAAATCCGACACCAACAGCATTAACCGCTCAATCACCGGTGAGGCCAGGGCCTCCCTCGCCTTTCCCACCCTGGAACGCAACCGACGGCTACTGCAGGCCAGGGAGCGCCAGACCAATTGGAAGCACACCGTTTGGCTGGAATTGGCCGATGGCACCGACCTGCTGCCCAGCCACTCCGAAGGCTCGGTGCCACCTGAAGTGATCTGGCAATTGCTGGGCCGTCACAATCCGGCAGCTAGCAACCAACCCCGGGAAACCGAGCTGGGCGACGGCACCACGGTTCTCTCCCTACGGCAAGACACCCCGATTCCAGGCCTCAAGATTGGGGTAGCCCAAAACATCACAGCCTTTAGTCGGGCCATCAACCAGCAAGTGTTCCTGCTGGCCATCACCTGGGGTGGAGCCTTGCTGTTGAGCCTGCAGATCACATCGCTGCTGGTGAAGCGAATCGTCAAACCCCTGCGCCAGCTGGGGGCGGCCGCCGCCGAGGTGAATTCAGAAACCTTGCCCCAAAGCCAAATCCTGCTGAACGATCCCCCGCGCGAAGTGGCGGAACTGGCTGCGGCCTACAACGCCCTGATGGCCAGATTGGCCCAGGCTTGGCGCCAACAACAACAGTTTGTGGGCAGTGTGTCCCATGAATTGCGCACACCCCTCACCATCATCTCCGGCTATTTGCAGCGCACCCTGCGCCGCAACGACAGCCTCACCCCCAGTCAACGCGAAGACCTGGGCATTGCCGCCGATGAAACCGATCGGATGAAACGCCTCCTGGGCGATTTGCTCACCCTCTCGCGCAGCGATTGCAGCCGCCTCGACCTGGTGCGGCAACGCATCGATCCGGTGCCCTTGCTGCAGGATGTGGTGGAACAAAGTTGTCAGACGCTGGCGAGACCCATCACCCTGGAACACCAGTGGCCGGCGATCCATCACCCACGCCAGATCCTGGCCTGTCCGGATCAACTCAAACAGGTGCTCCTGAATCTGATCGAAAACGCCGACAAATATTCTCCCAAGGATGCACCGATCGAGGTCAACCTGATCTGCAACACATCGGGATCCACGATCAGCGTGAGGGATCATGGCAATGGCATCCTCCCCGACGAACTGCCCCTGATTTTTGATCGCTTCTACCGTGGCTCCAACAGCCATCGCCAGTCAGGCTCAGGACTTGGGCTCTCCGTGGTGCAACTGTTGGTGGAAGCCATGGGTGCCACCGTTGAGGTGGAAAGTCATCCTGGTCAAGGGAGCTGCTTTTGTTTGCGCTGGCCCGCAGTCCCCCACCATCCAGCATGAGCTCCCCCAATCCGCTGCACATCCTGGTGGTTGATGATGAACCACGCATCACCAGCCTGCTCCAGGGAGAATTGGAGCTGGAAGGCTATGCGGTGACCATTGCCAACGATGGTGCCAGCGGCCTGATCGCCATCCGCAGCACCCCCACGCCAGATCTACTCCTACTGGATTGGAATCTGCCGGATTTCAGTGGTCTTGAAATTTGCCGGCGAGTGCGGGCCACTGGCCTGGCCACCCCGATCCTGATGCTCACCGCCCATGACGCGATCAAAGACAAGGTGGAAGCGCTGGATGCAGGGGCCGACGACTATCTGATCAAGCCCTTTTCGATCGAAGAGCTGCTCGCCAGGCTCCGGGCATTGCATCGTCGGGCACTCACGCCCAGCAGCGATGCCAGCGAGGTTGAGCGGCTGCAAGTGGGTGATCTCACAATCAACCTGGCCACCCATGATGTGCAACGGGGCGAACTGGCCATCCAACTCTCCAACAAGGAATACCAGCTGCTGGTGTACTTGATGCAAGCCCCCAACAAGGTGCACACCCGTGCAGAGATCCTGCACGGCGTCTGGGGGGAAGACTTCTACGGCGACGACAACCTGTTGGATGTGTACATCCGCTATCTGCGCCAAAAGATCGAAACCCCCACCCGGCCCAAATTGATTCACACCGTGCGCGGTGTGGGTTTCATGCTGCGCGAAGAAAGCTGAACCCTAGGGGCCAGCGCCCTCAGCAGGCGCCACCACCTGCAGGCTTTCAATCCGTTGGTGCCGCTTGGGCCCGGATCCAAACTCCTGGGCCAGACGCAAGCCCACCACCCCGGTGGCGGGATCCAGACAAGCCGAAAAGGCTCTCAGCGACGACAGCGCCAAATCCACACTGCCCCCTGGATCGAGCGCCAGCAAGCTTGGGCATCCTCGCCAGGGATCAGGAGCGGGGGCCAGTCCATCGATCACCACCCTGTTTTGGGAGGCACTGGCCCAATTGGTGCCCCCATCCAAACCAAAGGCCGGGCCACAGCGCATCAGCACCTGCCCGCGCCAGATCCCACTGGGGGCGGCGCCAACCGAATAGGTGATCGGCGCCGCCTGGGTGAGCAGATGGAGCACGGGAAGCCGGCCGGCCAACCCGCAGGCACTCACCTCTGCCATGGGGTTCGGGCTCACCGCCCTGGCCCGCCGCAGATCCAGCTGCACCAGGGCCAGGGTGCGCCGCTGGTTGTCCTTTTCCCGCACCAGGCGACTCAGCCGCAGGCTGGTCTGACCATCGGCGAGCAGGCCCTGCAGCATCACCCCACTGAGCGCCAGGCCCAGGGCCAGGGCCAGCAACAGCTCCAGCAGGGAGAAGCC
>JBEDHM010000187.1:0-4507 GCA_041174105.1 Cyanobacteriota bacterium
CACCAGATCCGTATCGCTGACCAGCAGGGCCTGCAAATGGCGGCGGCGCGCAATGGCCCCATCGAGGATCGCCTCGATGCCCGTCAGACCCAATTGGCGTAACCCAAGCCAGAGCTTGAGGATTTCAGCCGGGCGGGTCCCCTGGAGCCCCGTGTCCCCGCCATGGCCGCCGCCCCAGCTGGGTTCCATGTAGGGCAGGCCCGTGCCAAAGGCATCAGCGAGGGTTTGGGGTTGGGCCAGCAACAGCACCGAGGAGGTTTTGGTGATCCCCAGAAGCTTCTGGGGGTTGAGGGTGATCGAATCAGCAAACCCCAGACCTTCCACCCGATCAGCGTGGCCAGCGGCCAGGCCAAACACGGCCCCAATCGCCCCATCCACATGCAGCCAAACGCCATGGCGCCGGCACAGCGCCGCTATCGGCCCCAAAGGGTCCACCGCACCGCGCACCGTGGTGCCGGCCGTGGCCACCACCGCCAGCACTGGGATACCAGCTGCCGCGAAGGCCTCCAGGCGCGCTTGCAGCTGTTCAACCTCCAGACGCCCCTCGCAGTCCACGGCGATGGTTTGCAAAGCCGAAGTAGGCAGCCCCATCACGGCGATGGATTTGGCCAACGACACGTGGGCATCGGCGCTGGCCAGCACCACGGCCTCTTGGCAGGTCTGCAGCCCCCGAGAGCGCCGGGCAGTGACCAGCGCCATCAAATTCGACAGCGTTCCCCCGCTGGCAGCCACACCGCCACTGCCTGCAGGTAGCCCCAGCCGTTCAGCCAACCAGGCCAGCAGACTCCGCTCCAGACGGCTCAGGCTGGGGGAGAGCTCCTCCGCCAGCATGTTGTTGTTGAGGCCGGCGCAGATCAGATCACCCACCACCGAGGCTTGCAGGGGCGGCGGATCGAGGTGGGCCAGCGCCCCGGGGTGGTTGGGGTTGTAGGCCCCATCAATCACCAATTGCAGATCCCGCAGCAGGGTGTCGCTGGAGAGTCCCAGCTGCTGGGGCTCCACCGCTGGCAACACGCTGAGACCGGGCAACGGCGGTCTGAGGGCAGCGCTGCCAAGCCAACGGCAGAGTTGGGCTGTGGCCTGATCGAGAAAATCCTGCAGCGCCGGATCCAACTGTTGGGGATCGGCAAAGGGAAGGGGCTGGCTGGCCCGCGGGGCTGGAGGCGCGCTAGCCAACAGGAATTGCTCAGATGGAGCCCATTCTCGCCTGCGGGCGTTCCGCTACAAGGGAGACCATGCCCCTGCCTTCGCCGCCAAACCAGAGCCGCCACCAGCTGTGGATGGCCCGCTTGCTGCGTTACGGCCTGCGGGTGGGCGACACCGGTGAAATTCCCGTGGCCGCCGTGGTGCTCGATGGCAACGGCCGCTGCATTGGATGGGGCAGCAACCGTCGGCATCTGCAGAACGATCCGCTCGGCCACGCCGAACTCAGTGCCCTCTCCCAGGCAGCCCGGTTACGGGGCGACTGGCGCTTCAACGACTGCACCTTGCTGGTCACCCTCGAGCCCTGCCCGATGTGCGCTGGTGCCCTGGTTCAGGCCCGGATGGGCCGGGTGGTGTTTGCTGCAGCCGATCCCAAACGGGGCGCTCTCGGCGGTTGCCTGGATCTAGCGGCCAGCCCCAGCGCCCATCACGCCATGGTCGTGGAGGGGGGGCTGTTGGCCGCCGAGGCCCAAAGCCAGCTGGAAGCCTGGTTTAGGCGGCGACGGCAACGGGGGCCGAACCCCGAAAAGCGGGCAACTCCGTTTCAAACAGGTTGAGGAGCCGGTCCACGTTCTCAGGCTGGCTGTTGTAACCCATCAAGCCGATGCGCCACACCTTGCCGGCCAGGGCGCCAAGACCCCCACCCACCTCAATGCCGTGCTTGTTGAGCAGGTGGAGGGTGAAGGCCTTGCCATCGACGCCTTCAGGGATGCGCACCGTTGTGAGGGTCGGCAGGCGCAGATGTTCGGGGGCATGGAGCTCGAGGCCAAGGCGCTCCAAACCGCTCCACAGACGCTGGGCATTGCTGCGGTGGCGGTTCCAGGCCGACTCGAGACCCTCCTCAGCGAGCAGACGCAAGGCCTCACGCATGCCGAAGTTCATGTTCACCGGGGCGGTGTGGTGATACACCCGATCACTGCCCCAGTACTGGTTGAGCAGCGTCACATCGAGGTACCAGTTGGGCACCTTGCCCGCTCGGGCCATCATCTTGGCCTCAGCCCGGGGGCCCATGGTGAAAGGACCCAAGCCCGGCGGGCAGCTCAGGCCTTTCTGGCTGCAGCTGTAGGCCAGGTCCACCTTCCATTCATCCAGATAGAGCGGCACAGCGCCCAAGGAGGTCACGGTGTCCAGCAGCAGCAGGCAGTCGTATTGACGGCAAAGCTCCCCAATGCCCTCCATCGGCTGACAGATCCCGGTGGAGGTTTCGGCGTGGACCAGCGCCAGGATCGCCGGGCGGTGGGTAGCCAAGGCCTGCTCGAGTTCCTCCAAGGTGAAGGCCTCACCCCAGGGCCGTTCAATCGTGACCACATCGGCCCGGTAGCGGCTAGCCATATCCGCCAGCCGGAGGCCGAAATAGCCCTTCACCGCCACCAACACCTTGTCACCCGGTTCGATGGTGTTGGCCAAGGTGGCCTCCATGGCAGCACTGCCGGTGCCACTCATGGGGATGGTGAGGCGGTTGTCGGTTTGCCAGGTGTAGCGAAGCAACTCCTGAACCTCCCCCATCAACTCCACGTAGAGGGGGTCGAGGTGGCCGATCGGCGTTCGCGCCAGGGCCTGGAGCACGGTGGGGTGGGCATTCGATGGGCCCGGCCCCAGCAGCAAACGATCAGGGGTGGCGATCGGGGCCAGGGTGCGGCGATGGGCGGACTGAATGGGAGGCAGCACGGGAAGAGGGGCCAAGATCCGATCGTGAACCAATGGTCATGAGCCTACGCAGTGCTGCGGGCCCATCCGGCAGACAACAAAAAGCCTCAGCGGGCCCGCACGTTGGTGGCACCCAGGCCGCGGCAGAGGTGCTCAAAGGGAGCACGCACCACAGAGGACGCTTCCAGGCCATCGGCGGCGAGGCGCTCACAGATCACATCCGCCAGCAGGGCAATGCTGCGCACGGTGGGGCCTGTGGGCACACCCAGGCTCTTGTAGGTGTCGTCGAGGCCGTTGAGGACCCGTTCGTTGAGAATCGTGGTGTCGCCGGCGATCAGCGCGTAGCTGGCGTAGCGCAGGAAGTAGTCGATATCGCGCAGGCAGGCCGAGAGGCGCCGGGTGGTGTAGGCGTTGCCGCCGGGCAGGATCAATTCGGGATCTTCCAACCACAGGCGCTGGGCTGCTTCCCGCACCAGCTCGGCAGCCTCCCGGTTGATCAATTCCACCGCCGCCATCCGGGCCGCAGATTCTGCGAAGTAGGTGGCAATGGAATCGATGGCGTCACGATCCAGGTAGCGGCCCAGTTGGTCGTAACGGCCAATCAAACCGGTAATGGCATCGCGCATGGCGGAAAAGATCGACGCACCTTGGGCGGAAGCTAGCACCGCCAACTGAGCAGATCCCAGGCCTGGGATGGGTTTTGGGGAATTTGACAGAAACGGTTACGCAAGGCGGGCTGCGCTTTTCGTTACTGCTGCTACAAAAGGTGGCCGGGCCGAGTCCGTACGGTCCATCAACGCCGGTTTGGATCGGCTTCCACTCACTTGATCGTCATGGCCAAAACAGCCCAAGACGTCCTGCGTCAAATCAAGGACGAGGGCATTGAACTCATCGACCTGAAGTTTGTTGACCTCCACGGCAAGTGGCAGCACCTCACGGTCTGCAACGACCTGATCGATGAATCCGCCTTCACCGAAGGGGTGGCCTTCGATGGATCGTCCATTCGGGGCTGGAAGGCCATCAACGAATCGGACATGGCGATGGTGCCCGATCCGAACACAGCCTGGATCGATCCCTTCTACAGCCACAAAACCCTCAGCCTGATCTGCTCGATTCAGGAACCCCGCAGCGGCAAGCCCTACGCCCGCTGCCCCCGCGCCCTGGCCCAAAAAGCCCTCGACTACCTGGCCTCCACGGGCCTGGCCGACACGGCCTATTTCGGCCCGGAGCCTGAATTCTTTATCTTTGATGACGTGCGCTACAAGAGCGCCAATGGATCCAGCTTCTACAGCGTGGATTCGGTGGAAGCCCCCTGGAACACCGATCGGGTGGAAGAAGGCGGCAACCTCGCCAACAAAATCCAGCTGAAGGAGGGCTACTTCCCCGTCTCCCCCAACGACACCCTCCAGGACATGCGCAGCGAAATGCTGCTGGCGATGGGAGCCCTGGGTGTGCCGATTGAGAAGCAACACCACGAAGTGGCCACCGCCCAACACGAACTGGGGATCAAGTTTGCCGAGCTGATCAGCGCAGCCGACAACGTGATGATCTACAAGTACGTGGTCCGCAACGTCGCCAGGAAGTACGGCAAGACGGCCACCTTCATGCCCAAGCCCGTGTTCTCCGACAACGGCAGCGGCATGCACGTGCACCAGAG
>JBEDHM010000188.1:0-3036 GCA_041174105.1 Cyanobacteriota bacterium
CCGGTTTACGACTGGTTCCAGGAACGCCTGGAGATCGGTTCGATTGCCGACGATATTTCCGCCAAGTACGTGCCCCCGCACGTCAACATCTTTTATTGCCTGGGCGGCATCACCCTGGTCTGCTTCCTGATCCAGTTCGCCACTGGGTTTGCGATGACCTTCTATTACAAGCCCACCGTGGCCGAGGCCTACAGCTCGGTGCAGTACCTCATGACCGACGTCAGCTTTGGCTGGCTGATCCGCTCCGTGCACCGCTGGAGCGCCTCAATGATGGTGCTGATGCTGATCCTGCACGTGTTCCGCGTGTACCTCACCGGTGGCTTCAAGCGCCCCCGGGAGCTCACCTGGGTCACCGGCGTCACCATGGCCGTGATCACCGTGTCCTTCGGCGTGACCGGCTACTCCCTCCCCTGGGACCAAGTGGGCTATTGGGCCGTGAAGATCGTGAGCGGCGTGCCTGCTGCCGTGCCCGTGGTGGGCGACTTCATGGTGGAACTGCTCCGCGGCGGCGAGAGCGTGGGCCAGTCCACCCTGACCCGCTTCTACAGCCTTCACACCTTTGTGATGCCCTGGCTGCTGGCGGTGTTCATGCTCATGCACTTCCTGATGATCCGTAAGCAAGGCATTTCCGGTCCCCTCTGATCGGGGTTTTGCTTCTACGCTTGCCAACACGCCCAGCTTCCAGTCCCTTCTGAGATCCCTGCTCTCGGCCACCAGCCATGCACATCCTTAAAAAGCCCGACCTCACCGATCCCGCCCTGCGCGCCAAGCTGGCCAAGGGCATGGGCCACAACTATTACGGGGAGCCGGCCTGGCCGAACGACCTCCTCTACATGTTCCCGGTGGTGATCCTGGGAACCATCGGTTGCCTGGTGGGTCTGGCCGTGCTCGATCCCGCCATGCTCGGCGACAAGGCTGATCCCTTCGCCACCCCCTTGGAAATCCTGCCCGAGTGGTACCTCTACCCGGTGTTCCAGATCCTGCGGGTGGTGCCCAACAAGCTCCTCGGGATTGCCCTGCAGACCATGGTTCCCCTCGGTCTGATGCTCATCCCCTTCATCGAGAGCTTCAACAAGTTCCAGAACCCCTTCCGCCGTCCGGTGGCCATGGCGGTGTTCCTGTTCGGCACTTTCTTCACCATCTATCTGGGCATTGGTGCCTGCCTGCCGATCGACAAATCCCTCACCCTGGGTCTGTTCTGATCAGGTCAGCTGCCCTTTGACAGTCTGCTTTTGAGCACCCTTTACCGCGGCTTCGGCCGCGGTTTTTTTATGGGCCCCGTTGGTAGGGCGGCGGGGAGCGCTCCAGATCCAGCAGGCTCACATCCGCTGGTGCCACCCGCAACAGGTGGTGCAGCAGCAGAAAGCCCACGATCGTCCAGGTCTGGTGGGTGCGGGCCTGTTGACCCATCCAGCTGCCGGTGGGGCCATCAAAGTATTCGGCCCATTGCTGGCGGGGCAGTTGGTTGAGCTGGCTCCAGTAGCACTCCTCGAGCAAGGCATTCATCTGGCCCATCAACAACACGTCCGCCTGGGGGTGCTGCTGCTCATGCAGCAGGATCGCGCCGCCGAGATACCAGAGCAGGCTGGGCCAGTGGCCGCCGTTGTGGTAGCTCCAGGGCCAGTTTTTGGGATCGGAACCGGTTTTGTTGCGCCACTCCTCCAGGTCCATCGGCGGATGGCAGATCCGCATCGGCATCTGCGCCATCAGATGCTCCCGGTTGTGCAGCACCAGCCGAAAGAGTGCCCGCTGCTGGGGAGGGGTGAGCAGCCCAAACACGCAGGCCAGCGAATTGCCCAGGCTGTAGAAGCGAAAATCGGGTCGGCCGGTGCGCATGTTGCCGATTAGATAACCACCGCGGTGGTTGAGCCAGTCCTGCAACCAGGCCGGCACCACCTGGGGTTGCACATTGAATTCGTTCTCCCGTTGGTGTTCGCCGTATTGCTCGGTGGGCCGGCGCCGGAGCACCTGGATCGTTTTGCTCGTCACCCAGTAGTGCTTGAGCAGGAAGGAGCGCAGATCGTGCACCCACTGATGGGTGAGCACCAGGCGCTGGTCCAGCAACCGGCTCATGGAGCTCTGGCGGGCGAGCTCCATCAGGTGGCAGCAGCTGCGCAGGCAACCAAACAGCAGCACCTCCACATCCAGGGGTGCACCCCACACGTCCATGGGGCGATCAATCATGAAGGCGCAGTCGGGCACAAAAAGCACCGGCGTGCCCTCAAAGGTGGGATGGAGCACCAGGTCGAGCAGCAACTGCACCCCCCGCTGCACCTGTTGGCTCACGCCAAAGCTGTGATCACCGCTGCGTTGCACGTACAGCCAGCACAGCACGGGCCACCACAGACTCCCGTCCACCGAGGTGATGCGGCCGATTGAGCGCTGGCCGTAATCCGCCACCAGCACGCCGTGTTCCTCCACAAAGCTGGTGGGGAAGATGCCCCGCGTCTGATAGGTGCTGCTTTGCAGATCCAGGCACACCGTGAGGAAATGGCGCACGATCCCGTAGCGCCCCTTCAGCAGCAGGTAAAGCATCACGGGCACGTTGTCCCGCACGAACACCTCGCTGTAGTTGGCGCTGTCGCGTTTGCTGGGATGGCCCAGGGCGGCCATGGAGCCCACCACGTCACCGCGCACGCTCACCAGGGTTCGCTCGAACTGGGCCCGGGCGGTGGCCACCACGGCCTCTTCTTTGGCGCTCGGCCGCACGGGGCCTGGCCCTTGCTTGAACGCTCGACCCATGCTGGCTTGCGCTCCGGTTGGCGCTAGAGCGCCCCTGGCAAAACCCTAGAAATCCTGGTCTGCCCGCATGGATCGCTTCTGCGGCAATGGCTTTGCCCATGGGCGCCAGTCCGCTGCAAAGGGGTGATTGCCTGCAGGTCTTACGGGGTGTTATGGTTTTGGACTGCGCAGGAAAAGGGGGAGACCTCTTGAGTGCGTAGGGCTTACGAGACGAAGGCGCGAGCCGACGGTGTTGTAAGTTTTCTGAGTCGCCGGGAGGCGACGGCCACCGAGAGCTTCTCTGAAGAGGGAAGT
>JBEDHM010000189.1:0-3864 GCA_041174105.1 Cyanobacteriota bacterium
GAGCTGGCAGCCAGCCTGCAGGCGGCTCAGCGCAGCGGCAGGCTCAGGAGCTGGAGCCCACCGGCAGCAAGGCCGATGGACCAGCGCCATCCCTTTTTCACCATGCAACGGCGGTGGGTGCTGGAGCGGTGCGGACTGATCGATCCGGAATCGATCGATGAGGCAATGGCCGCCGGGGCCTACCGCCAGCTGGCGGATGTGGTGAATCGCCGCAGCCCGGGGGCCGTGATCCAAGCCGTGGTGGAAAGCGCCCTGCGGGGACGGGGCGGGGCCGGGTTTCCCACCGGCCAGAAATGGCAACGGGTGGCCAGCCAAAGCAGCCCCAAAAAGCTGGTGGTGTGCAATGCCGATGAAGGCGACCCCGGGGCCTTCATGAACCGCACCGTGATGGAGGGCGATCCCCATCGCCTGCTGGAGGGCATCGCGATCGCGGCCTATGCCATCGGCGCCAGCCGGGGGTATCTCTACGTGCGGGCCGAATATCCCCTGGCCATCGCCCGGCTGCGCAACGCGATCGCCCAGGCCGAGGCCCTCGGTTGGCTGGGGAACGCCATCAACGGCACGGCGATGAACCTCCAGCTCGAGCTGCGGGTGGGGGCTGGGGCCTATGTCTGCGGCGAAGAAACCGCCCTGATCCATTCGATCGAGGGCCAACGGGGCACCCCCAGGCCCCGGCCGCCCTATCCCGCCGAAGAGGGCGTGTTTGGGCTGCCCACGCTGATCAACAACGTGGAAACCTTCGCCAACGTGCCCGTACTGCTCAGCCTGGGGCCCAAGGCCTACAACGGCGGCACCAAGGTGTTTTGCCTCACCGGCCAGGGCCGCCGCTGCGGCGTGCTCGAAGTACCACTCGGCACCAGCCTGCACACGATCGTGCACACCATGGGGGGAGGGGCGATGCCGGGCCGGCGCCTCAAGGCGGTGCTCACGGGCGGGCCCTCAGGAGGCTGCATTCGGGCCGACCAACTCGATACCCCGATGGATTACGAGAGCCTCAAGGCCCTGGGAACGATCCTGGGCTCGGGTGGTCTGGTGGTGCTCGATGACACCACCAACCTGGTGGACATGGCCACCTACTTCATGGGCTTCTGCCGCGATGAATCCTGCGGCAAGTGCGTGCCTTGCAGGGCCGGCACCGTGCAGCTGCACCAGCTGTTGCAAACCATCCTGGCCAAGCAGGCCCAAGCCCACCACCTGGAGCAGCTCGAGAGCCTGTGCCAAATGGTGAAGGAGACCAGCCTCTGCGGCCTGGGCCAAAACGCCCCCACGCCGGTGCTCAGCAGCCTGCGTCAGTTTCCCGGCGACTACCGGGCGCTGCTGGCAATGGAGTTGGAGCCAGAACCGGAGCCACAACGGGAGCCGGAACAGAAGCCGGAGCCATGAACCACAGCCATCGCCATCCCGAGCGGCATCCCGAGCGCCGGGGCCAACACCAGGGCCAACACCAGGGCCAACACCAGGGCCAGCTCCAGAGACCAAGCACCCTGCTCCTCGATGGCTCCGCCACACCCATCAGCCCTGGTACCACCTTGCTCCAGGTGGCGAGGGCGGCCGGGGTCACCATCCCCACGCTCTGTTTTCTGGACGGGCTCTCACCGGTGGCGGCCTGTCGGTTGTGCCTGGTGGAGGTGGCACACCCCCAGGGGCCAGGGGATCCGCAGCTGGGCCCGGCAACGCTGGTTCCGGCCTGCATCACCCCAGCCGAAGCGGGGATGGTGGTGCACACCGCCACCCCAAGACTCCAGGACAACCGCCGCACCGTGATCGAGTTGTTGTTTGCCGAGGGCAACCACATCTGCGCGATCTGTATGGCCAATGGCCACTGCGAACTTCAGAACCTGGCGGTGGTGGTCGGTATGGACCACAACCGCCTGCCCTACCAGTTCCCCAGTCGGACGGTGGATGCTTCCCATCCGCGCTTCGGGCTGGATCACAACCGCTGCATCCTCTGCACGCGGTGTGTGCGCGTCTGCGACGAGGTAGAAGGAGCCCACGTCTGGGATGTGGGCTGGCGGGGCGAACACTGCCAGATCATCGCCGGGCTGGCGGAACCCTGGGGCGCAGTGGATGCCTGCACCCACTGCGGCAAGTGCGTGGAGGTGTGCCCCACCGGAGCGCTGTTCCACAAGGGCGATAGCAGCGAGGAAAAGCGCAGCCAGCCCGAGCGGATGCAGGCCCTGGTGCGGGCCCGCAGCCATCACCAATGGAACCCATGAGCCCCCCAAAGCCCAAAAAGCGCCTGGCCACAGCCTGGCTAGCGGGCTGCTCGGGCTGCCACATGTCGTTGTTGGATCTCGATGATTGGCTACTCGAACTCGCCGAACTGGCTGAGATCGTCTACAGCCCGATTGCCTCCGATCAAAAAACCTTCCCTCCAGCGGTGGACATCTGCCTGCTGGAGGGGGCAGTCGCCAACAGCGACCATCTCAGGCTGCTGGCCCAGGTGCGCGCCAACAGCCGCGTGCTGGTGTCCTTCGGCGACTGCGCCATCAGCGCCAATGTGCCCGGCATGCGCAACAGCGGACCCTGGCTGAGCCACCACCGCTCCAGCGCGGAGGCCGTGCTGCAACGGGCCTATGTCGATTTGGCCGATGCCAGTGGCCAGGTTCCCAAGGCGGAAGGGATCCTGCCGGAGCTGCTGGATCGGGTGCTGCCGGTGCATGCGCTGGTGCCCGTGGATCTCTACCTGCCGGGCTGCCCTCCCTCGGCTACACGGATTCGGGCTGCACTTGAGCCGCTGCTGCACGGATCCTGGCCCGATCTGCGCGGCAGCGAGCTGATCCGCTTCGGCTGACCCCCCATTGGCTCCGACCCCCACCCCCATGGCCAGCCGCACGATCACAATCGATCCGGTGACCCGCATCGAGGGCCACGCCAAGATCACGATCCAGCTGGATGCGGCGGGCGCCGCTGACTCGGCCCGCTTCCACGTGGTGGAATTTCGCGGCTTCGAGCAGTTCTGCCAAGGCAGGCCCTTCCCGGAGATGGCCGCCATCACCTCCCGCATCTGCGGAATTTGCCCGGTCAGCCACTTGCTCACCGCAGCCAAAACCGGCGACAAGCTCCTGGCCGTCACGGTTCCACCGGCGGCGGTGCGCCTGAGGCGGCTTGTGAACCTGGCCCAGATCATCCAGTCGCATGCCCTGTCCTTTTTTCACCTCAGCAGCCCCGACTTTCTGCTCGGCTGGGACAGCGACCCCAGCCAGCGCAACCTGTTTGGCCTGATCGCCGCCAACCCCGACCTGGCCCGATCGGGCATTCGCCTGCGTCAGTTTGGCCAAGGGGTGATCGAGGCCCTGGGGGGGCGCAAGATCCATGCAGCCTGGGCCGTACCCGGAGGTGTCCGCAGCCCGTTGTCGATCGAGGCGCGGGATGGCATCCACCATGGCTTGGCAGAAGCCTTTGCCATTGCCGACCAGGGACTGGCCCTGTTCAAGCAGCTACTCGACACCCAACTGAACGAGGAACTCGGGGTGTTTGGTGACTTCCCTTCGCCATGGTTGGGCCTGGTGGGGCCCGAAGGGCAATGGGAGCACGAAGGTTCCACCGGGGGCGGGCTTCGGATCATGGCCAGCGATGGCTCCTTGATCGCCGATCGCGTCAGCGAAGACGACTACGCCTCCTTCCTGGCGGAAGCGGTGGAGCCCTGGAGTTATTTGAAATCGCCCTACCTCAAGGCCCTGGGCCCCGATGCCGGCAGTTATCGGGTCGGTCCCCTGGCCCGCCTCAACCTCTGTGAGCGCATCGGCACTGAACGGGCCGACGCAGAACTGCAGGAGCTGCGCCAGCGCGGGGGGCGGGTGGTGCAGGCCTCCTTTCTGATGCACCTGGCTCGGCTCATTGAGATCCTGGCCTGCCTTGAGC
>JBEDHM010000190.1:0-7184 GCA_041174105.1 Cyanobacteriota bacterium
AAACCCCCGGCTCCGGAAGACAAGCCCTTTGCTGAGTTTGTGCCCCAGCTGCTGTTGCCAGCCCTGGGCAAGGAAATCGAGAGCTATGGCGGCCCGGCCGCTGAGATCAGCTTTGAAGAAGGCCCCATGCCGGTGGTGGGCTCCCCCTGCTGGCAAGTGAAGGGCACCCTGCCCGGGCAACGGCGCTTCTGGCTGTGCTTCACCAGCGCCGATATCAATTCCCAAAAAACCGTGGCCATAGCGGAGGCCGGCAGCGAACCCAGCCTGCTCGAGTCGTTTTTGATCGCTGAGAAGAAAATTTGCCTGGCGCTGTTGGTGTCCCGGCTGGTGCAGCGGCTTAACGGGCAGAAATGGCTGGGCCCGAACTGACGACCACTCCCTCTACGATGCAGCCACTGCCCTAAACCACAACGCGATGGTGCCTCCCGCCGCAACTGCCGCCAGCACTGCCAACCCCGTTGGCACCACCAATACAGCTGCCATGGCCCAAGCCGGCACTGGGCTGGCTGCTGATGGCGCGCCTGCGGTGAAGGATCCCGTGAAGGACACGATCCTCACGCCCCGGTTCTACACCACGGATTTCGACGCCATGGCGGCGATGGATCTGCAGCCCAACGCGGTGGAACTGGAAGCGATCTGCGAAGAATTCCGCAAGGACTACAACCGCCATCACTTCGTTCGCAACGAAGCCTTTGAGGGTGCCGCCGACCAGCTCGATCCCCAAACCCGCCAGGTGTTTATCGAGTTCCTTGAGCAGAGCTGCACCTCCGAATTTTCTGGATTCCTGCTCTACAAAGAACTCAGCCGCCGCATCAAAGACAAAAACCCCCTGCTTGCTGAGTGTTTTGCCCACATGGCCCGGGATGAGGCCCGCCACGCCGGTTTCCTCAACAAGGCGATGAGCGACTTCGGGCTCCAGCTCGATCTGGGCTTCCTCACCGCCAACAAGGCCTACACCTTCTTCAAACCGAAGTTCATCTTTTACGCCACCTATCTGTCGGAGAAAATTGGCTACTGGCGCTACATCGCCATTTTCCGCCACCTTGAGGCCCATCCCGAAAGCAAGATTTTCCCAATCTTCAACTTCTTCGAAAATTGGTGCCAAGACGAAAACCGTCATGGCGACTTCTTTGATGCCCTGATGAAGGCCCAGCCCGACACGGTGCGCGGTTTGCGCGCCCGGCTCTGGTGCCGCTTCTTCCTTCTGGCCGTGTTCGCCACCATGTACGTGCGTGACGTGGCCCGCAAGGAGTTCTATGAGGCCCTGGGTCTTGATGCCCGCGAATACGACAAGCTCGTGATCGCCAAGACCAACGAAACCTCGGCGCGGGTGTTCCCGGTGGTGCTCAATGTGGACCATCCCAAGTTCTACACACGGCTGGAGCGCCTGGTCACCAACAACGACAAATTGGCCCAGGCCGATTCCTCCTCCGCCCCGGCACCAATCAAGGCCTTACGCAAACTGCCCTACTGGGCTGCCAATGCGACCGAGATGGCCAAATTGTTCCTGATGGCCCCCATCCGCAGCGACAAATTCCAACCAGCCATTCGCTGAACCCAGGTGCCGTCCTCTTCATCCGCCGGTGGTTTTGACACCACCTGGGCTACGCGGCTGGAAAGCCTGTTGGCGTGCGGCCGCTCCGCCGGCGCCGACCTGGTGGAAGTGTTCCTTGAGCGCACCAACCACATCGGCGTGTTGGCCGAACAAAACACGATCACCAGCGTCAGTCCGGCCTTTGGCATGGGCGCTGGCATTCGCGTCTTCCTCGGCGAGCGCGATGGCTTTGTCAGCACCAACGATCTCAGTCCATCAGGGCTGCAGAGGGCTCTTGAACAGGCCTTGGGCATGCTGGGCTTGGCGACCAGCCAGCTGAGCTCCAGCCCCTTTGCAGGCCTGCAGGGCCTGCGCGACTTCGGCACGGCCAAGGACGACTGGCTCCAGCGCTGCCCCGAGCTGCAGGAAGCCACCGCCAAACTGCTCGTGGGCACCGCCAAGCTCGATGCCCACGGGCGCCACCTGCAGTCGCGGCGCGGCAGCTATTCCCGCGATTGGCAAGAGGTGTTGGTGGCCGCCAGCGATGGCACCTTCGCCCGCGACATTCGCCTGCACCAATCGGTGGGGCTCTCGGTGTTGGCGGCCGATGGGGATCACCGGGCCGGCCTTGGGCGGCGCTATGGCACCTCTGGCCGTCCTGACGACCTGCGCCAATGGGACGCCGATGCTTCGGCCCAAGAGGTGTGCTCCAGCGCCGCCACCATGCTCTACGCCGACTACGTGGAAGCAGGCCAGATGCCTGCTGTGCTGGCCAACCGCTTCGGCGGGGTGATCTTCCATGAGGCCTGCGGCCATCTGCTCGAAACCACCCAGGTGGAGCGGGGCACCACCCCCTTCGCCGACAAGGTGGGTGAGTTGATTGCCCACGAAGCCGTGACCGCCATCGACGAGGGGCTCAGCGATGGGGCCTTCGGTTCCCTCTCGATGGATGACGAGGGCATGGAACCCCAACGCACGGTGCTGATCGAAAACGGGGTGCTCAAACGCTTCCTCAGCGACCGCGCCGGCGAACTGCGCACGGGCCATGCCCGCACCGGCAGTGGCAGGCGCCAGGGCCATTCCTTTGCGGCGGCCAGCCGGATGCGCAACACCTTCATTGCCGCCGGGCCCCATACCCCTGAGCAGCTGATCGCCTCGGTGGAGAAAGGGCTTTACTGCAAATCGATGGGCGGCGGCAGCGTGGGCCCCACGGGCCAATTCAACTTTGCGGTGGAGGAGGGCTACCTGATCGAAAACGGCCAACTCACCAAACCGGTGAAGGGGGCCACCTTGATTGGCGAAGCGAAGGACGTGATGCCCCGGATCTCAATGTGTGCCAACGACCTGGAACTGGCGGCCGGCTTCTGTGGCTCGGTGAGTGGGAGCATCAACGTGACCGTGGGCCAACCCCACATCAAGGTGGATTCGATCACCGTGGGGGGGCGCTGACCATGGCCCTCGATCTCGGCCAACTCGGCGACCAACTCCAGCGCTATGCCCAAAGCGCGGGCATCCGCCAATGGGATCTCGGTGCCTCCACCAGCACCGACACCTCCGTGCAGGTGGATCGGGGCGAGGCCAAGCAGATGAAAGGTGCCCAGCGCAGCGCCATCACCGTGCGGGTTTGGAACGACGCGGGCCTGGTCGGCATCACCAGCACCTCCGACCTCTCAACCGAAGGGCTGGCCCAGGCCCTGGCAGGCGCCCGCGATGCCAGCAGCTTCGGCAATCCCGCTGAAACCCCCGCCTTTTCACCGCTCGCATCGGCACCACTGGCCGAACTGAATCAACCGATTCAACCGGCCGAATCAATCCTGGATCTGCTCACCACCTTGAAGCAGGCCGAACGGGAGCTTCTCGATCGCCACCCCGCGATCGGCACGGTGCCCTACAACGGCCTGGCCCAACGGCACAGCGAGCGCCTCTATCTCAACTGCGACGGCGCCTGCCGCCATCAGGAGCTCAGCACCGCCAGCCTCTACCTCTATGCCAGGGCCGAGGAAACGGGTCGCAAACCCCGCAGTGCCGGAGCCATGCGGTTGGCCTATGGCGCCAAAAATCTCGACATTGCCGGTTGCATCAACGAGGCCGCCGAGCGCACCATTTCCCACCTCGACTACGCCCCCATTGCCACCGGCCACTACACCTGTGTGTTCAGTCCGGAAGCCTTCCTCGATCTGATCGGCGCCTTCAGCAGCCTGTTCAACGCCCGCTCCATCCTCGATGGCGTCAGCCTGAGCAGCAAAGAATCGATCGGCGAGCAGCTGGCGAGCCCGTTCCTCTCGATCCACGACAACGGTCTCCACCCCGGCAACATCGGCGCCTCCGCCTTTGATGGCGAGGGCACCCCCACCCAACGGCTAGCGCTGGTGGAGGGCGGGGTGATCCAGAACTTCCTCCATTCCGAGGCCACCGCCCGGGCCTTTGGCGTGGCGCCAACGGGCCATGCCGGCCTGGGGGCCAAGGTATCCGTTGGACCCGATTGGTTCGAAATTGGGCCCACACCCCATGCCGAGGGCGCCCAAGCAGGTCTGGATCAACACCGCCACGGAAGCCCCCTGGTGGTGATTGATTCCCTGTCGGCCTTGCATGCTGGCGTGAAGGCAAGCCAGGGCTCCTTCTCCTTGCCCTTTGATGGCTGGCTGGTCCAAAACGGCGAGCGCCGCTCCATCGAGGCCGCCACCGTGGCCGGCGACATCCGCACCCTGCTCAAGGGTCTGGTGGGCTTTGAAGGCGACGCCAAGGTGACCCCTGACGGGGTCTGCCCATCGGTGTGGGTGGATGGGTTGTCGATCACCGGGGAAGCCTGAACCCAGGCCAACAGCAAAGGGCCCATCACGCCATGAAGATCCTGTTTTGGGGCACGCCCGCCTATGCCGTGCCCAGCCTCGAGGCCCTGGTGGCTGCCGGCCACACGTTGGTGGGGGTGGTGAGCCAACCCGACCGGCGGCGGGGCCGGGGCAAGGACCTGGTGCCCTCCGCTGTCAAAGCCCGGGCCCTTGCCCTGGGCGTACCCGTCTTCACGCCGGATCGGATTCGCCAGGATCTCGCCACCCAGCAGCAACTGGCCGACCTTGGGGCCGACATCCACGTGGTGGTGGCCTTCGGCCAGATCTTGCCCCAGTCGGTGCTTGCCATGCCCCCCCTGGGCTGCTGGAACGGCCATGGATCGCTCCTGCCCCGCTGGCGCGGTGCCGGCCCGATCCAATGGAGCCTGCTGGAGGGGGATCGGGAAACCGGGGTAGGGATCATGGCGATGGAAGAGGGCCTCGACACCGGGCCCGTGCTGCTGGAGCGGCGGATCCCCATCGGCCTGCTCGATAACGCCGAGCAGCTGGCTGCCAAGCTCGCCCACCTCACCGCAGAGCTGCTGGTGGAGGCGATGCCCCTGATTGAGCAGGCGGGCGGTGGCCCGGAAGCTGAGCGCTGGCGCCGTTTGGGGTTGAGGCACCAGAGCAGCGATGGCATGACCTACGCCAGGCAACTGACCAAAGCCGACTATCTGCTGGATTGGGCCCAATCGGGGCTGGCCGTACATCGCCAAGTGATGGGGCTCTACCCGGGCGCCTACACCCACTGGCAAGGCCAACGGCTCAAGGTGCTGAGCAGTGAACCCCTGGTTCGCCGGCTGGCGGATGCCTTGAGCCCCGAGGCCAGGCCCCTGGCCGAGCGCTGGGGGCTGGCCATCGCGCATGGGCCAACCCCAACCGATCAGCCCGCCGATCCCGCCAGTGCCCCCAGCCCTGGCACGGTGCTGGCCGTGGAATCTGGGTTGGGCCTGGTGGTGGCCACGGGGGGCTGCCCCCTGTTGATCCGCTCAGCCCAACGGGAAGGCAAGGCCCCCGCAACGGGGCAAACCCTGATCCAGCAGGTGGACATCAAGCCGGGAGAGCGGCTGGGGCAGGGGCCCGGCTAGGCCGGCATCGGGCTCCTTACGTTCTGTGTTGTGAGCAATTGCTCACTTGTGAGAACCGGAAACCTATGGCTAGAGAGAAAGGAGCGTTGACATCGGAGCCATGGGTCACGATCTCTCCTTCGTTGGTCTCTCGTTCGTTGGTGAAGCCGGCAACGGTTGCCAGATCTATCGCGAAACGTCTGGTCGCTACGTGGTGAGCCACAAAGAACGTCCGCAGCAGAAGCGCTGGGTGGCCACCCTGGCCAGCGCCTATGCCTGCTGCCACGGTTTTCTGAATCCCCGCGCCGGCAACAAAGCCAAGGAGATCAGCTAGGCGGGCACCTTGCGATGCAAGGCATGCAGGCCTTCGAGTTGGTTGTGCACGGCCACCAGCTGGTCACGGATGTGCTGACTGTTCTCGATCCGCTCCAGGGCCAGCAGCATCGATTCGATCTGGTTCTTGCAGTCGATCAACACACGACACTGGGGTGAACCGGGCTCGTAGGGCATGGATGGGTAGGAAGAACGACCCCATCTGAACCCAGCGGCTGGCCCAACTTTGTGATCGTTGTTGCCGTTTGATCAGCCCCCGGCGCGCCCGCTTGCGTTTCGGCGCGGTGGCCGGCGGCCGCGCTCCTGGGTGCTGCGATCCGCTGGACGGTCTGGGGTGTTGCGGCCAAAGCGGCGACCCGCATCGGGGCGGCGACCCTTGCCGCGGCCGCCACTGAGGTCGAGGGGGGCAGCCTTGAGCACCTTGGGTTCAAACCCCGGCACCTCCTGCCGCGGCAGGGGATTGCCGATCAGCCGTTCGATCGCCCGCAGCAACTCACATTCCTCAGCCGCCACCAGCGAAATGGCATGGCCGTTGTGGCCCGCCCGGCCCGTGCGGCCAATGCGATGGACATAGTCCTCCGCCTGGTTGGGGAGATCCAGGTTGATCACATGGGGCAACTGGTGGATGTCGATTCCGCGGGCCGCCAGGTCGGTGGCCACCAGCACGCGCAGGGCCCCACTCTTGAACTCAGCCAGGGCCCGGGTACGCGCGCCCTGGCTTTTGTTGCCATGAATCGCCGCCGCCCCCATGCCCTCATGGGTGAGCCGCTCCGCCATGC
The DNA here is from genome assembly GCA_041174105.1 of Cyanobacteriota bacterium. Taxonomy (GTDB): domain Bacteria; phylum Cyanobacteriota; class Cyanobacteriia; order PCC-6307; family Cyanobiaceae; genus Cyanobium_A. Next base: position 6,542 of record JBEDHM010000190.1, read on the forward strand.
GGTTGGCACCGTGTTTGGTGCGCGCAAACACCAGCACCTGCTGCCAATCATTGGTGCGAATCAGATGGCTGAGCAGGTCACCTTTGCGATCCATGTCGCAAGGGTGGAGCAGGTGCTCCACCGTGGTGGCGGTGCGGTTTTCAGGGGTGGCCTGAAGTTGCACGGGCTGGTGCAACAACCCCGTGGCCAGTCGGCGAATCTCCCCTGAGAAGGTGGCGGAGAAGAGCAGGTTCTGGCGCTTGGGCGGCAGCAGGGCCAGGATTTTCTGGATGTCGCGGATGAAGCCCATGTCGAGCATCCGATCGGCTTCATCGAGCACGAGAATCTCAACCCGATCCAGCCGCAGCGCGCGCTGCTGATGCAGGTCCATCAGGCGACCTGGGGTGGCCACCAGGATGTCGGCCCCCCGCTGCAGCCGCCCGATCTGGGGGTTGATCTTCACCCCCCCAAACACCACATCGCTGCGCAGATCCAGGTAGCGGCCGTAGGCGCGCACGTTCTCGGCCACCTGGGCCGCCAGCTCCCGCGTGGGGGTCAGGATCAAGGCCCTCACGATGCCTGCGCGGGCGTGGGGTCCGTGGCGGAGGCGTTCCAGCATCGGCAGGGTGAAGCCGGCTGTTTTACCGGTTCCGGTCTGCGCGGC
>JBEDHM010000191.1:0-2626 GCA_041174105.1 Cyanobacteriota bacterium
GTTGGTGACGGCTGCCATGCGAGATCCCCTGATCCAGGCCATGGCCACCGAAATTCAGCGCTTTTACGGCGAGGATCCCCTGGCAAGCCCCGACCTGGGGGCGATCGTGAATCCAGCCCAATTCGAACGGCTGCAGGGGCTGCTGGAGGGCGCCCGGCAACGGGGCCAGGTGCTGGTGGGTGGGCGGTGTGATCCGGCTCGCCGGCGCCTGGAGCCCACCCTGGTGGCGGTGGCATCAACCGACGATCCCTTGATGCAGGAGGAGATTTTCGGGCCGATCCTGCCGGTGCTCACGGTGGCGGGGCTCGAGGAGGCCCTGGCCCAGGTGCGCCAGCGCCCGAAACCCTTGGCGCTGTATCTGTTCAGCAACGATCCATCGGCCCAGCGCCGCACCCTCGAGACCACCAGCTCGGGCGGCGTGTGTTTCAACGATGTGGTGATGCAGGCCGGAGCGGCGGAACTGCCCTTTGGCGGTGTGGGGGAGAGCGGGATAGGCACCTACCACGGCCGGGCCGGCTTCCTCACCTTTTCCCATCAACGCAGCGTGCTGCAGCGCCCCTTCTGGCTGGATGTGCCCTTTCGCTACCCCCCCTATGCCGGCAAGCTCGGCCTGGTGAAACGCCTGTTGGGCTGAGCTGATCAGAACCTTTGATGCCTGTGGGGCTGGATCCAGAGCAACACCCGCTTTAACGTTCTGCGATCGTGTTGACCGATCTATCGGTAGTGCCCATGCGCCGCTCCCTTGCCGCCCTGGCCCTAGCGGTGGTGTTACCACTGCCTGTTCTCTTGCCTGCAGCCGTGCGCGCAGGGGTGGTGGTGAAGCCCGGTGAAACCCTCTCGGAAATCGCCGATCGCAATGGCATCAGCCTGAAGCGCCTGATGCAGGCCAACGGCATCACCAACCCCAACGTGGTGACGGCAGGGCAAACCCTGGTGATCCCCGGCAGCGGCAGTGCGGGCAGCTCCAGCCAGCGCTATGGCTCCAGTGGCCGCTCCAGTGGCGGCAGCACCATCACGGTGCGCGAAGGCGACACCCTCTCCGACATTGCCGATCGGGCCGGCATCAGTGTGAACCGCCTGATGCGGCTCAACGGCATCAGTGATCCCAACAAACTGAGCATTGGTCAACGGTTGGTGGTGGGTGGTGGCGGGTACGCCAGCCAGGCTGCTGCACCCAAGCCCCTGCCCACCGCGCCCTACACGGTGAAAAAAGGCGAAACCGTGTCGGAGCTTGCCGAACGCTTTGGCACCACCACCAACCGCCTGCTGCAACTCAACAACATCTCCGATCCCAAGCTGTTGGTGGCCGGTACCCGCATCGCCATTCCCGGCAAGCCCTCGAGCCGTGCCGCCAACAGCCCCGCAGCGGCAGCCAGCAAGAGCAGCGAACACGTGGTGGCAACAGGCGAAAGCCTTTCCAACATTGCCGATCGCTACAACACCTCCGTGGATCGCCTGGTGGCGATCAACAAGATCAGTGACCCCAATCTCGTGGTGGCCGGCACCCGGCTGAAGCTCCAGGCCCCGCCTGCCCCCAAACCCGCGCCCAAGCAGGCCGCACGGCCTGCCGCCAAACCGGCGGTGGCCAGCAAACCAGCCCCCACAACCAAACCGGTGGCCCAGGCCGCCAAGCCCGCCCCTGCTGCCAAGCCCTCCCCGTCAGCCGCGGCCCAGGCCAAGGCCCCAGAGCCCAAACCGGCTGCCGAAACCAAACCGGCTCTCACAGCCAAAGCAACCGAAGCCAAGCCGATCGAGACCAAAGCCAGCGATGCCAAGCCGGTCGTGGTGAAGCCCGTGGTGGAGGCCAAGCCAGTTGGGGAGGCCAAGCCGGTCGTGGTGAAACCCGTCGAGACCAAAACCGTGGAGGCCAAGCCCGCCAACACCACGGTGGCCACTGCCACCACCACAAGCCGTCCAGCGGTGAGTCGCAGCCGGGTGGTGAGCAGCACCAAGCCCAACGGCCCCGATTGGCGCAACTATGGCCCGCTCCAAGTGGATTGGGCCAATTGGCAATCGATGGGCGGCAGCTACGTGGCACCCACCCTCAATGGTCAGGGCCAACCCCTCTATCTCGCCATCAATTGCGGGGCCCGCAAGCTCAACACCACCACCCAATCGGGGCAATGGAAAACCTGGGATGCGCCCCAGGCCGAGTTTGAGCAGCAACTCGTGAGCGATCTGTGCAAGGCCAAGGGGACCTAGGCGGCCCAGTGCAACGGCCAGGGCTGGCGCAGGTAACGGCGGCCTGAATCCCGCAAATACAGGCGCTGGGCGCCGTCATCGCTCTCGCCAATCAACTCCTCCTGCACCAGGCGCCGGGCCAGCCAGGCCCAGCGCTGGTCGCTGCCATCGCCTGCGAGATCTTCCGCCAAGAGCCGCAGGTCGCGGCCACTGCGCTGGGTGAGGGCCTCGAGCATCTGGGATACCTGGGGCGACCAATCCACCCGCTGGGCAGGCCCCTGGCAGTTGTCGCAGCGACCGCAGGGGGAGGCCAACTCCCCCACCGCCAGCAGCAGGGCCTGCTCGCGGCAGGCTTCCCCCTCGGCCACCGCTTCCATGCGCCGCAATTGGCGCTGGGCCAATTCCAAGCGCTGCTGCTCCTGGTGGCGTTGCTGCGCACTCAGGG
>JBEDHM010000192.1:0-3690 GCA_041174105.1 Cyanobacteriota bacterium
CTGCTGGTGGCCAGGGCCATGGGAATGGCGAGCTGGCGGCAGCGCTGAACCAGGCCAATCGCTCCAGCCGTGGGCTGGGCGTGGATCAATAGCGCTTCAGCAATCGGTTGGCGAATGGCCAGTAGGGCCTCACTGGTGGGAGCCACCAACCCCTGGGCTTCCATCCACTGGATCACCTGGCGGGCGCAGTCGGGCCGGCGGCGACCCCGCAGGCTGAGCAAGTGATCCGGGCTCAGTCGGCAGCCGAAGTGCTCGGCCGCCTGTTGCCAGGCGCGGGCATGCAGGGGCTCGGTATCGAGCAACAGCCCATCGAGATCGAACAGACAGGCAACGGGTGGGGCCATGGAGCCATTCTCGATGACGACCACCGCCAAGCCCCGTTACAGCCTTCGGTTTCCATCCGATAACTCGCTTGAATGGGCCGATTGCGCCTTTTTGCGAGCGCCTGCCATGACCGAGGCCCAGCCAGCTGCAGCATCCACTGGATCCACCATTGAGTCGGTCCTTCAGGAGCAGCGTCTTTTTGCGCCACCTGCGGCCCTTGCTGCCTCCGCTGCCATCCCATCGATGGAGGCCTATCGGGCTTTAGCCGCCAAGGCGGAAGCCGATCCCGATCGGTTTTGGGGCGACCTCGCCCGTGAGCAACTGCATTGGTTTGAGCCCTTCCACACCGTGCTGGATTGGACCAATCCCCCCTTTGCCAAGTGGTTTGAGGGCGGCACCACCAACCTCGCTTACAACTGCCTCGATCGCCATCTCGAGGGGCCGCGGGCCGACAAGAAGGCCCTGATTTGGGAAGGGGAACCCGGCGATCAGCGGACCTTCACCTACCGCCAACTGCACGCCGAGGTGTGCAAGGCCGCCAATGCCCTCAAGGCCCTGGGCATCGGTAAGGGTGATCTGGTGGCGCTCTACATGCCGATGGTGCCGGAGGCGGCCATCGCCATGCTGGCCTGCGCGCGCATCGGGGCTCCCCACTCGGTGGTGTTCGGCGGCTTTTCGGCCGATGCCCTGCGGGATCGGTTGATTGATGGCCAGGCCAAGGCGGTGATCACGGCCGATGGCGGCTTCCGCAAGGACAAGGCCGTGGCCCTCAAGCCAGCGGTGGATGAGGCCCTTGGCGCCCAGGGCGGTGCCCCCAGCGTGGAGCACGTGCTGGTGGTGCAGCGCATCGCGTCGGCGTGTGCCATGACCCCCGGCCGCGACCATTGGTGGCACGAGCTGGTTCAGGGCCAGGCCCAGACCTGTCCCGCCGAGCCGATGGCTAGCGAAGACCGGCTGTTTGTGCTTTACACCTCAGGCTCCACCGGCAAACCCAAGGGGGTGGTGCACACCACCGCCGGTTACAACCTCTGGGCCCATCTCACCTTCCAGTGGATTTTCGATATTCGCGAGGACGACATCCATTGGTGCACGGCGGATGTGGGTTGGATCACCGGCCACAGCTACATCGTGTACGGCCCGCTCTCCAACGGCGCCACCACCGTGATGTACGAGGGGGCCCCGCGGCCCAGCAAACCCGGGGCCTTCTGGGAGGTGATCGAAAAGCACAAGGTGACCCTTTTCTACACAGCGCCCACGGCGATTCGCGCTTTTATGAAAGGAGGCCGCGAGGTGCCCGACCAGTACGCCATGGATTCCCTGCGGATCCTGGGCACCGTGGGAGAGCCGATCAATCCGGAGGCCTGGATGTGGTACCGGGACGTCATCGGCCACGGCCGATGCCCGATTGTGGACACCTGGTGGCAAACCGAAACCGGCGGCGTGATGATCAGTCCGTTGCCAGCGGCAACGCCCACCAAGCCCGGTTCAGCCACCCTGCCGTTGCCGGGAATTGTGGCCGACATCGTCGATCACGATGGCAACTCCCAGGCGGCCGATCAGGGCGGCTATCTGGCCATTCGCCGTCCCTGGCCGGGCATGATGCGCACGGTGCACGGGGATCCGGAGCGGTTCCGCAAGAGCTACTGGGAGGAGATTCGCCCAGCTGATGGTTCCTACCTCTACTTCGCTGGTGATGGGGCCCGCCGTGACGCTGATGGTTACTTCTGGGTGATGGGCCGGGTTGACGATGTGATCAACGTGAGTGGCCACCGTTTGGGCACCATGGAAATCGAAAGTGCCCTGGTGAGCCATCCAGCCGTGGCCGAGGCGGCTGTGGTGGGTCGGCCCGACGACCTCAAGGGTGAGGGCATCGTGGCCTTTGTGACGCTCGAGGCGGGACGCCTCGGCGACGACCCCCTGATCGCCGAGTTGCGCAGCCACGTGGGCAGGGAAATCGGTCCGATTGCCAGACCCGATGTGATCACCTTCACCGATGCCCTGCCCAAGACCCGCAGCGGCAAAATCATGCGCCGGATTCTGCGTTCGCTCGCAGCGGGCCAGGAAGTGAGTGGCGACACCTCCACCCTGGAGGATCGCTCGGTGCTGGATGCCCTGCGGATGTGAACCGGGTTAGCTCTTTGCCCAGTTGGTGATCAGCTGGGCGAGCTGTTCAATCTGGCGGCCGCGGGCGGGATCGTCCGCCCAGCTGCCCAGCAGGTTTTGGCGCAGGCCCGCGCTGGCCGGGGTGAGGTGATCCCCTGCAAGTTCGGCGAGCTCTGAGCGATCCCCTGGCCGTGTCTGCAGGGCTTCCAGCAAGCGGGCGCTCTGGTCGATGCCATCACGCCTAAAGCGCACCAACAGATTGCGGCTTTGGCGGTACGCCGTGGCCACCTGCTCCAGGGTTTCCTGGGGTGAGGGGCTGAATTCGCTACGGAAGCCAAATTGCTGCCCCATCTCCGCCAGGAGTGGAACGGAGCGCTCTGCCGAAAAATTGTTGAAGCTCAAGGCCGCCAGACCATGGCAGTTGCGCCCGGCGTCGGGGGCCAGCAACTGCAGCTTGCACCCCAGGCTGTGGCCGAGGCGCACCACCCTGGCTGCAGGACCACCCCTGACATCGGAGCGCCCCAGGCGAAATTGGCGCCAGGCCGCATTGGCCTGGGCCTGATGGTCGAATCCGGGCACGTAGCTCCAGGCGGCGATCTGCCAACCCTGGGCGGCCAGGGCTTCGAGCAGGCGCCGATAACTCAGCTGGGGCTTGGCGGCCAGGTAGCTGCCGCCGATGAATTCGATCACCCCCAGCGGCTGGGCGGCGTTGGTGGTTGGCTGGGGCTCCAATAGCCACAGTTGGCCCCGCTGGCGCCACGTCTTGGCTGTCACGTCTTGGGGGTCACAGGCGGAGCATCACCACAGAAGGCGGAGCGTCATGGCCTAGGCCTGAAGCTTGAGCAGGGCATCCTTGGCTGCCCGTTGGTGGGCGGGACCATCGAGCAGGTTGTTGAACACGTGGCGAACCACCCCTTGGCCGTCGATCACGTAGGTCACCCGTCCTGGCAGCAGACCGAGCACGCTGGGAACGCCAAAGGCCTTGCGCAGGGCATTGCCCTGATCCACCAGCAGGGGATAGGGGAGGCTGTGGCGGCTGGCAAAACGTTGATGGCTGGCGGCGTCATCGCCGCTCACCCCCCACACCTCGGCGCCCAGGCCTTGCAATTCGCCGTAGCTGTCACGGAAGGCGCAGGCCTCCATCGTGCATCCAGGGGTGTCGTCTTTCGGATAGAAAAACAGCACCAGGGCCCTGCAGTTGAGCTGATCGCTGCGGCGTTCCACCCCATCCTGATCGCGCAGGGCAATGGGGGGGGCGAGATC
>JBEDHM010000193.1:0-2835 GCA_041174105.1 Cyanobacteriota bacterium
GACGTGTTCGGGATGGCCAGCTGCCCCTGCTGCCATCGGCCCTCACCGGCGGGTGAGCTGCAGCGCTGGGGTCATTGCAGCTTCTGCCAGCGGGAGCGCATGGACAACGGCGTCGCCATGGGCACACCCGCCGACGGCTGAGCGCATGCCCTACTGATCTCAGTAGCGCTCGGGCCTCGGCTGCCGCCAATCCGGCGGGGGAAAGCCCGCAGCCCGCAAGTGCTGGGCCCATTGATCCAGGGCTTGCCGTGGCACCCGCCAAAGGGCAAACAAGCCCTCCTGTGCCAGGGGCTGGTGGGCCAGACCCCGCCAATGGGGCAGCTGGGCGGTGCGTTGATCGATCACCACCAACACGGTTTTGCTGGCGGCCGCCGGGGATGGTTGCTGGCCGGCGCGGCGCTCCTCCCATAGGCGGTCGTTAAGGTTGAGCGGACCATTGGCCTGCACGCCCTCGTAGATCACCACCTGACCGGTATAGAAGTGCAGTGAGGGCTTGAGGATCCCGACCATCGCCAGGGGTTCGCCGCTGCGCCTCTGATCCAAGGCAGCGGCTGCGAGGCGCCGCAGCGGTGCCTGCCGCAGGCGATCACCCAGGGCTACCAGGGGCTGAAGAGCCGTAACGACAAACGTCACCACCGCCAGCTGCTGGGCCAGCAGCCAACCCCGCCGCCATGGAGTCTGGGCCCACCAGAGCAGCACCCCGGCCAACAAGGCAAGGCCAAAACAGGCGGCGGCGCGGCTGAGCAGTCCACCCGCCAGCAGCTCGGCCGGCAGGGTGGGCAGTTCAGGTTCGTTGATCAGCGGTACCCAGCGACCGGAGGCCGCCAACCCCGCCGACAGCACGGCCTGCAGCGCCAGGGTGCTCACCATCACCCAGCGCGCCGGGAGCTGCTGCGCCGCCATGGCGATCAACAGACCGGCGGCAGGGGTGGCAGGAATCCAGTAGCTGGGCAGTTTGGTGGCCGCCAGGGTGAAAAACAGCAGCACTGCCAGCAGCCAGCAGGTGGCGTAGCGCTGCAGGGATTGCTCGGGCGGAAGGCTCGCCGCTCGGCTGCGGAACCCTCCCACCAACCCGGCGAGCAGTAGGGGGGTGAACGGCAGCGAAGCCACCACCAGCACCGGCAGGAAAAACCACCAAGGCTGCAGGTGGTTGTTCACCACGCCGGTGAAGCGCTGCAGGTTGTGGTATCCGAAAAAGCTGTCGATGAAGGGGCGCCCTTCCACCAGCGCCGCCACGCCGTACCAAGGGAGGGCCACCAAAGCCGTCATGGCGAGGCCAGGCCAAGGGCGCAGCCGGGCCATCAGCCCGCGCAGATCGCGCTGCCAGAGGCCAAAAGCAGACAGCGTGATCGCGGCCAGCACCACCGCCACGGGCCCCTTGGCCAGCACCGCCAGCCCCAAGAGGATCCAGGCCAGCCAGCACCAGCCGCCAGCGGCGTAACAACGCCAGAACAGCAGCAGCACGGCCCCGAGCAAGCCGGTGAGCAAGGCATCGCTCACGGCGATGCGGCTCCACAGCAACACCAGCGGTGAGAGAGCAAAAGCCAGCGCAGCACTCACCGCGGTGATCGCCTGCTGGGAAGGCAGAGGCCAGCGTCCGCCAGGCAAGGGCTGGGGCCAGCGCAGCAGCGTGGCCGCGATCACCAGCATCAAGCCCACACTGCTCAGGGCAGACGGCAGCCGGGCCGCCCAGGTGCCGAGGGGATCCCATTGCGGCTGGCCGGGCAAGGCGTAGATCAGCCCCATCAGCCAATACACCAGCGGTGGCTTGTCGTAGCGGGGCAAGCCATTCACCCGGGGAATGAGCCAGTCGCCCGTGCGCGCCATGGCCCGGGCCGAGGCGGCAAACAGCGGTGGCGTTTCATCCACCAACCCCGTGCTGCCAAGCCCCCAAACAAACAGGGCAAGGCCGCAGACCAGCACCAACGGCAACACGAACCTGCGAGGCACCAGGGCGAGCTGCGTCAGGCATAAGCATATCCCCGCCAAGAACCTTACCCAAACAAAAAACAAAGACGAGAAAATAGCGGCCGATAAAACCGACGCGCATACGAAGCCCAAACGCAGCACATATTATCAATTAAACTCAATTAATAGATACGGATCCATAACGGAAGGGCGTAGAGACACAACAGGAAGACCCCAGAACAAAGAGGGCCCGCATTAGCGCACTGAAACCAGAACCTCCACAGCTACAGAGGCACACTCAACATCCAAGGAGAAGCTAGCCATGGCAACCGGGACCTTATCCGTCAAACTCGAAGGCGGCTGGTTTGGCACGATCAACAACAACGCCCAAGAGGTGATCGATGCCAAGGAAAACGCATTCAGCTCCTACGGCATCATTGAAGTCTACTTCGAACAAGACTACGCCCTAGAAGACCAAGCAAAATTCACCAAACAAGGCAACAATATACCAGGAAGACTTGTACTGAAAACAGAAAACGGCGTCATTGAAATCAAAGGCGAAATTGGCTGGGTCGAAAAGGATCAGGGAAAGGTCGAACTACTTGGGTTCATTGTGACCCAGGACACCGAGATCCCCACCTTCGGCACCAAAGAAACACTAATCCTTACAGCTGGAGACGACAGCGCCCCACCCAGCAACATCGCCCTTGACCTTGCAGGAAGCATATTCAGCGACGGGCAATTCAAAGATATCGACAATGACAAATTGAATGACGACATTAAAGGAAGCGCGGATCTCCAGGCAGCACTAGATGCCTTGAATGATCAGCTTGTGACAACGGTCACGGTGACGACCGATGATGTGACGGAGAACGACCCAGGAGTGACGTTCAACTTCCAGCTGAGCAATCCTCCGGAAGCTGGCTA
>JBEDHM010000194.1:0-7055 GCA_041174105.1 Cyanobacteriota bacterium
TCGAAGGCCCGATCGCCCTTGCCGGATTGCTCCACCACCGTGGGGAGCACACCAGGGCTGGCCATGGGGCTGGCGGACCAGACCGAGGGGCTCCAACGGTTGTGGATCGGGTGGTGGCGCAGGGCGTTGGGCTGGTTGGCGTCGATCACGCGCTGGCGTTGAGGGGTCGTGGCGTCAATCTATGGGCATCGCCCAAGGGCCGCGCAGGTCAGCCCTTGAGCTGGGTGTGGCGTTGAAGAGCGGCCTGGAAATCAGGCCTCGTCTTTTTTGGCTTTCTTTTTGGCCTTGGGCTTTTCAGCCGCTGGCTCATCCTCCGCTCCGGCTGCAGTTTTGCCTGCGGGTGCTTTTTCCGTGATCGTGCTGTTGGCTTCGAGCCACTCGAGCAGTTTCTCCTGCAGCAGATCGTCGGCCACGGCGAGCCGCAGCCGTTCGGGGTCGATGTTGCCCTGCTGGCTCAGGCCGCGGCTGATCTCCTTGATTTTGGCCTCGAGCTCGCTGCTGGCCACTTCGATCTTTTCGGCCGTAGCCAGGGCCTTCAGGGCCAGGCTGCGCTTGAGGCGCTCTTCGGCTTCGGGCCGGGAGGTGTCCATCAGGCTGCGCACCAAGTCAGGGGTGAAAAGTTTTTTCACGTCCATGCCCTGCTGGGCGATCTGGCCGGCCGTTTGTTCAATCAGGTTGCGGATTTCCTGCTGCACCAGGGTTTCCGGGAGCTCCACCTCGAGCTCCTGCACCAGGGCGCCCACCAGGGCGTCGTGTCGGTTGGCCTTGGCCCGTCGCTCGGCGTCGTCCTTGAGGCGGGCTTCCAGATCGCTGCGCAGCTCCGCCAGGGTGGGTTTGTCGCTGGCCTGCTGGGCAAAGGCGTCGTCGAGGGCGGGCAGTTCGCGGGTTTTGAGGTCTTTGAGGCTGATGTCAAAGCGCGCCTTGCGGCCGGCGGCGTCTTCTTGGGGGTAGCTCTCGGGGAACTGGCAGTCGATGGTTTTGCTCTCGCCCACCGCCATGCCGATCACCCCTTCGACAAACCCGGGGATCATGCGGCCCTCTTCCAGCTCCACTTCCATGGCATCGCTGCTGCCACCGCTGATGGGTTCTTCCGTGTCGACAAAGGTGCCGCTGAAGCTGAGCACGGCCACATCGGCAGCCTGGGCGGCCCGGCCGTCCACCGGCACCAGGGTGGCCAGCTGTTTGCGGGATTGCTCGATCAGCTCATCCACGCGGGCGGGGTCGTAGCTGACGCTTTCCGCCTCCGCCTTGAGCCCTTTGGTGGCCTTCAGCTTCGGGGTGGGCTCCACATCGAGCTCCAGGGTGAAGGTGAGGTCATTGCCGGGATCGAAGCGCTCCAGCACCACCTCGAAGCCCTCGCTCAATTCAGGGCGACCGATGGCGGCCACCTTCTCCACATCCAGGGCATCGCGGAAGGCCGCATCCACCAGGTCTTCCAGGGCGGTGGCGCGAATGCGCATCGGGCCGATTTGCTGCAACAGCACGGGCCTGGGCACCTTGCCCTTGCGGAAGCCGGGCAACTTGATGCTGCGGCTGAGTTTTTCCACCGCAGCCTCGTAGCTCGCCTGGCTGCGCGCCGCGGGGATGGCCAGCTCCAGGGCCACGCGGCTGGCGGGGCGGGCACTCACCTTCACCTTGATGGCTGAGGCGCCAGTCGGGGCGGTGGCTTTGGTGGCGGCGGAGCTCATGGGCGTGTCTGGCTAGCCCGCGATCCTAAGAAAGTGGCCCGGAGGGGCCAGATCGGTGCGCTTCTGGCTGGGGTGCGGGCTGTGCGCACGTATCATTTGCGCGGCGCAAGACGAAGGCGAGACGCAGGTCCATTAGGTTTCCCTAACTTCTCCGTACTCGCCGCCCCCCTCGAGCGGCTCCGTTCTCCCGTTTGGTTCCAGTTCAGCCCGGTTGGTTTCAGTTCAGAACAATGTCTTCCGTGCTGATTCCTAACTGGGCTGATCCCCAACGCTCCCGATCGCCAATCAGCCGCTAGGCCTGATCGAATCTGCGCTCCGTTCCCGTTGCAGCCGGATTCCAGCCTTGCCAGCTCGCCCCTGAAGGGCCCCAAGTTTCGAATCCACCGCTGCCACCCTTGACCGCCGTTCAGACCACCCCAATCCCCGCCTCCAGCACCCTGCCCAACCGACCCCTACGGGTGGCGATTCTTGGCGTCACCGGGGCGGTGGGCCAGGAGCTCCTCGCCCTGCTGGCAGAGCGTCAGTTTCCGGTGGCCGAGCTGATTCCCCTGGCCTCACCCCGCTCAGCCGGCCAGAGCCTGAGCTGGCAGGGCCAGGAGCTCACGATTCAACCGGTCAGCGCCGAGGCCTTGGCCGGTGTGGATGTGGTGCTCGCTTCCGCTGGTGGCTCGATTTCCAAGCAATGGGGCCCCGTTGCGGCCCAGGCGGGCGCGGTGGTGATTGATAACTCCAGTGCCTTTCGCCTCGATCCCACCGTGCCTCTGGTGGTGCCAGAGGTGAATCCCGAGGCCGCCTTTGGCCACAGCGGCATCATTGCCAACCCCAACTGCACCACGATCCTGCTCACCCTGGCGCTGGCGCCTTTGGCGGCCAAGCGGGCCATCAAGCGGGTGGTGGTGAGCACCTATCAATCGGCCAGTGGGGCCGGCGCCAGGGCGATGGAGGAGCTGCGCAACCTCAGCCGCACCGTGCTCGAGGGCGGCCAGCCGGTGAGTGAGGTGCTGCCCCATTCCCTGGCGTTCAACCTGTTTCTGCACAACTCCCCCCTCCAGCCCAACGGCTACTGCGAGGAGGAGCTCAAGATGCTCAACGAAACCCGCAAGATCATGGGGTTGCCGGATCTGAGGCTCTCGGCCACCTGCGTGCGGGTGCCGGTGCTGCGGGCCCACTCGGAAGCCGTGAACATCGAATTTGCCGAGCCCTTCCCGGTGGCGGAAGCCCGGGCGCTGCTGGCCCAGGCACCCGGGGTGGAGCTGCTCGAAGACTTCGAAGCCAACCGCTTCCCCATGCCCACCGATGTGACCGGCCGGGATCCGGTGGCGGTGGGGCGGATTCGGCAGGATCTCAGCGATCCCCATGCCTTAGAGCTCTGGCTCTGCGGCGATCAGATCCGCAAGGGTGCGGCCCTCAATGCGGTGCAAATTGCTGAGTTGTTGATCCAGGGGCCCCGGGCTGGGGGTGCCGCTTGAGCGCCACCATGTCCGCAGGCAGCGTTCAGCCCTGGAGCCAGGCCCCCTTTGGACGGGTGGTCACGGCGATGGTGACCCCCTTTGCCGCCGATGGATCGGTGGATTTGGATTTGGCGGCGCGCCTGGCGGTGCACCTGGTGGCCAACGGCTCCGATGCCCTGGTGCTGTGCGGCACCACCGGTGAATCGCCCACCTTGAGCTGGCGCGAACAGCACGAGCTTTTTGCGGCCGTGAAAGGGGCCGTGGGGGGCCGGGCCCAATTGGTGGCCGGCAGTGGCAGCAACTGCACCGCCGAGGCGGTGGAAGCCACCCGGGAAGCCGCCCGCCTGGGAGCCGATGGCGCCCTTGTGGTGGTGCCCTACTACAACAAACCTCCCCAGGACGGCCTCGAGGCCCATTTCCGCGCCGTGGCCCAGGCGGCTCCGGAGTTGCCGCTCATGCTCTACAACATTCCTGGCCGCACGGGCACCAGCCTCGCTCCGGATACCACCGCCCGGCTGCTGGATTGCCCCAATGTGGTGAGTTTCAAGGCCGCCAGTGGCACCACCGAGGAGGTGAGTGCCCTGCGGGCTGCCTGCGGGGATCGTCTGGCCATCTACAGCGGCGACGACGCCCTGACGTTGCCGATGTTGGCCGTGGGGGCCGTGGGCGTGGTGAGTGTGGCCAGCCACCTGGTGGGCCCCCAGATCAGTGCCATGGTTCGCGCCTTCCTCGAGGGAGATCTGGCCCAGGCCCTGGCCCTGCACGAGCAGTTGTTGCCGCTGGGCAAGGCCCTCTTCTGCACCACCAATCCGATCCCCGTCAAAGCCGCGCTGGAGATCAGCGGCTGGCCCGTGGGTGCCCCCCGACTCCCCTTGCTCTCTGCCGATACCGACGTGCGTCAACGCCTCACTGCAACCCTGGCCGCCCTGCGTCCCACGTGATGCCAAGGCTTGTCAGCTGACTGCGGTCAGCCGGTTTTCGATTCCAGCTCCATCCTCAGTTCAACCACCGTTCAACGTCTGTTCAAACCCTTGGGCAGCGTGTTCTCCATATCCCAGTTCTTTCTTTCATGACCAGTTCCAACGGCACCAGCGCAAACGCCTCTCAGAAATTGCGGGTGATCCCCCTCGGGGGCCTGCACGAGATCGGTAAGAACACCTGTGTGTTCGAGTACGGCGACGACATCATGTTGGTGGATGCCGGCCTGGCCTTCCCCAGTGATGGCATGCATGGCGTCAACGTGGTGATGCCCGACACCAGCTATCTGCGCGAAAACCAGAAGCGCATCCGCGGCATGATCGTGACCCACGGTCACGAGGACCACATCGGTGGCATTGCCCACCACCTCAAGAACTTCTCGATTCCTGTGATCCATGGGCCGCGGCTGGCCCTGGCCATGCTCACCGGAAAAATGGAGGAGGCCGGTGTGATGGATCGCACCATCCTCCAAACCGTCGCCCCGCGCGATGTGGTGAAGGTGGGCCAACACTTCTCGGTGGAGTTCATCCGCAACACCCACTCGATGGCCGACAGCTTCTCGCTGGCCATCACCACCCCCGTGGGCACCGTGATCTTCACCGGTGACTTCAAGTTCGACCACACGCCGGTGGATGGCGAGGCCTTCGACATGGCCCGCTTGGCCCATCACGGCGAGCAGGGTGTGCTGTGCCTGTTCAGCGATTCCACCAACTCCGAGGTGCCCGGTTTCTGCCCGCCCGAGCGCTCGGTGTTCCCCTGCCTGGATCGCCACATTTCCCAGGCCGAAGGCCGGGTGATCATCACCACCTTTGCCAGCTCGATTCACCGCGTCGCGATGATCCTGGAGCTGGCGCTCAAGAACGGCCGCAAGGTGGGCCTGTTGGGCCGCTCGATGCTCAACGTGATCGCCAAGGCGCGGGAGCTGGGCTACATGCGTGCCCCCGATGATCTGTTTGTGCCGATCAAGCAGATCCGTGATCTGCCCGACCGGGAAACCCTGCTGCTGATGACCGGTAGCCAGGGCGAACCGCTGGCGGCCCTCAGCCGCATTTCCCGCGGTGAGCATCCTCAAGTGCAGGTGAAATCCACCGACACGATCATTTTTTCCGCCAGCCCGATCCCGGGCAACACCATCTCGGTGGTCAACACCATTGACCGCTTGATGATGCTCGGCGCCAAGGTGGTTTACGGCAAGGGCGAGGGCATCCACGTGTCGGGCCATGGCTTCCAGGAAGACCAGAAGCTGATGCTGGCCCTCACCAAGCCCAAGTATTTCGTGCCGGTGCACGGCGAGCACCGGATGCTGGTGGCCCACAGCAAAACGGCCCAGTCTCTGGGGGTGCCGGCCGACAACATCCTGATCATCGACAACGGGGATGTGGTGGAGCTCACCGCCGATTCGATCGGCAAGGGCGATCCGGTGAAGGCCGGTATTGAGCTCTTGGATGCCTCCCGCAACGGCATCGTCGATGCCCGGGTGCTGAAGGAGCGCCAGCAACTGGCGGAAGATGGGGTGATCACCCTGCTGGCCGTGATCAGCACCGATGGGGTGATGGCCGCTCCGCCGCGGGTGAATCTGCGCGGTGTGGTGACCACCGCCGATGCCCGCAAGCTGTCGCTCTGGGCCGAGCGGGAAATCGGCTGGGTGCTGGAAAACCGCTGGAACCAGCTCTGCCGCAACACCGGTGGCAAGGTTCCTGATGTGGATTGGGTGGGCGTGCAGCGCGAGGTTGAGGTGGGTCTGCAGCGCCGCCTGCGCCGCGAGCTCCAGGTGGAACCCTTGATCATCTGCCTGGTGCAACCGGCACCTGCTGGGACACCGGCCTACAAGGGCCGTGCCGATGCCGAACCCGACACCCGCCCGGCTCCCCGGGGTGGTCGGGATGGGGGCGGTCGCAGCGCCAGCCGCGAGGTGGTGCGCGATGGCAGTGGCCGTGCCCCCGCTCCCCAAAGGCAGCTCGCAGCCGTTGGTCCCGCGTCAGGAGGTGCCTCGCCTGGAGGTGCTGCACCAGCTGCCGCCGCCGCTGCTACTCCTGCCCCCGTGGCCAAGGCAGCCGCCGCTGTTGCGGAGGAACCGGAACCCGCTGGCCGCACCCGCCGTCGCCGCTCAGCTGCCGCTGGTTAGTCGCTGGCGGAGAACTGCTGCTTGTCTGCAAGTTCGCCCGTTGGCCGTCAGTTCGCCTGAATCACCACCCGCAACAGCCCGAGGGCCAGCTCAGCCTGGTCTTCTGGGCTGAGCGGCTGGCTTAGGGGCTCCTCTAGCTGCTGCTCGGGATGTTTCTGGAGTTGCTCTTGGAGTTGCTCTCCAACAATTTGCTGGGGAGGGAAGTCTGTTCGGGCTGTTTCAGCAATCTGTACAGGCTGTACAAAACCTGAAAAAAGCGTTTCGGCAGCTTGCCCAAGGCTGTTTGTCTGACCCAAGCTGTCTGCCTTCTCAGGGTTATTTGCCTGCAAAAGATTGTTGATCTCCCCAAGGTGGGTCGTCTTTCCAGGGTGGGTGACCTGCCCTGGGTTGGTTGCTTCTTCAGGCTCAGTTACCTCTCCTGCTTTGGTTGCCTCCAGTTCTGGTGTGCCTGGAGGGGCATCCGCAGCGGTGTCTGCCAGGGATTCGGTTAACCAGGGTGTGGCATCCGGGCGGGCCGGAGGTGGCGCTGGGGCTGACACCGGCTGACATTGGGCCAACCCCGCTGAGGCGATGTCGCGGAGCATGGGATCGGATCCAAGCTCCAGCACCTGTTGGTAGAGCGCGGCGGCCGCGGCGGGATCAGCCAAGCCGTAGAGCTGGGTGTGGCCCAGCACCAGCAGCACCCGCTCTCGCCAGTGGGCCGAGACTCCCAGCTCCATCGCCAACAAGGCCTGGCCGGCAGCCTCGGCGTCGCTCCAGCGGCCTTCGCTGTAGAGCCTTTCCAGGGCGGCGTAGGCCTGGGAGATGCTCTCC